>CALZBV010000205.1 GCA_945622055.1 uncultured Clostridia bacterium | reverse complement strand
AGGAGCTTTCTACGCGGGAGCTGGTCCGTATGACCGCAGTGAACTTTACGGCTCCTTTACTTCTTACCAATCTTTTTTTGCGCCCGTTAAAGGAACGAAACGGACACATCCTGTTTGTTTCCTCGATTACGGCGCAAAAGACAAATAATACCCACGGCTGCGCCTACGGAGCAACCAAAGCCGGCATTTCAAGCTTTGCCAAAAGCCTGTTTGAGGAGGTGCGGAAATACGATGTACGCGTTACCGTACTCTCCCCGGATTTAACAAGAACTGAGCTTTACCGGAATGCCTCCTTCACCGCTTCCGAAGCTGATGACGCCTCCCTCTCCCCAAAAGAGGTGGCGGACTATGCTGTTTTTGCATTAAGTGCCCGAAACGGTCTGAACCTGACGGAAATCACGATGCAGCCACAGCATCACCGCCTTGTCAAAAAGCCTGGTAACAAATCCCTGTAAAAACAGAACACGAAACTTCGTGACATTTGACATCTTCTATGATAAAATATAGAATGGTTTTTTGTGATTTGAATATAATGACAAATTGCCGGTTAAAACGATTACCGTGATCCGAAAGGAGAAGCTGTATGAAGATTATCATTGCGGGCTGCGGTCGTGTAGGCTACGCGCTCGCCCAGCAGTTAAACGACGAGGGGCACGAACTCACACTAATTGATAATTCTGCGGACCGATTGGCTCCCGCACTCTCAAACCTTGATTTGCAGGGTATTGTCGGAAGCGCAACGAGCTTTCTGACACAAAAAGAAGCAGGTGTGCAAAAGGCAGACCTCTTTATCGCAGTGACTGATAAAGAAGAAGTAAACCTGATTGCCTGTCTTTTAGCCAAAAAAGCAAGCAAATGCCGCACCATTGCGCGTGTAAGAGACCCGCAGTATTTCCGTGAGATTGGCTACTTAAAGGAATGTATGGATATTTCCATGATTATCAACCCGGAATATGCTGCAGCAACCGAGATTGCACAGCTGATTCAGGTGCCTGACGCCATGGAAATCGACTCCTTTGCAAAGGGACGTGTCGATTTATTGCGTGTGGCTATTCCGGAAGAATCGATTCTTCACAACATGAAGGTAATGGATTTTTCCAAAAAATTCAATCACGAAGTACTGATTTGCATTTTGGAGCACAACCATCAGATTTCCATTCCGGACGGCAGTACAGTGCTTACCGCCGGCGATACAATTTCCGTTATTATGCCGCGGCAGAAGATTCGAAGCTTTTACCGCATCAGTAAGCTCTCTTCCATCCACGACATTCGTGATGTTATGATTGCAGGCGGTGGCATGATTTCATTTTATCTGACGCAGATGCTGCTTCGCTCCGGCATTCCGGTAAAGATTATCGAGCGGAACCGGGAACGCTGTGAATTTCTAAGTGATATGCTGGAGCATGCCACGATTATCCATTCGGAGGCTTCGGACCATGAGCTGCTCCTTGAGGAAGGGATTGCACAGGCGGATGCGTTTGTAGCTCTAACCTCCATGGATGAGGAAAATGTGTTTCTCTCCCTGTTTGCAAACAAGCAGGCCCCGCACAGCAAGCAGATTACAAAGCTGAACCGCCTGACAGCAGATGAGATTATCAGCGGTCTTCCGATTGGCAGTATCATTTCACCGAAAGCAATTACGACCGAATACATTCTCCAGTACGTCCGCTCCCAGAGCAATTCCTACGGCAGCAACGTTGAGGCTCTCTACCGCCTCATGGACAATCAGGTCGAAGCACTTGAGTTTTACGTTAATACAGACAATGAGGTGACCGGTATTCCGCTTCTTGAAATGAAGCTGAAGAAAAACCTTCTGGTTTGCTGTATCGTGCGAAAGAACAAAGTAATTACCCCGAGTGGACGCGACACAATAGAAATGGGCGATACCGTCATCATTGTAACCACCCACAAGGGACTTCAGGATATTACCGATATTCTTGACCGTTAGAAACGTTAGGAGCTTTGCATGAATTACTCATTGATTTTTCAAATTCTCGGCTGGGTCATTGAGCTGGAAGGCTGCTTCATGCTTCTTCCGTTTGTGACAGGTCTGATTTACCGGGAACCAAAGGATGCTCTCATCTACCTTATGATTGGCATTACGAGCTTTTTCCTTGGTCGCCTCCTACGAAAAAAGAAAACCAAAACCTCTACCTTTTATGCAAGAGAAGGCTTTGTAGCTGTTGCGCTCAGCTGGCTTGTCATCAGTCTGATCGGTTCTCTTCCGTTTATAATTACGGGGGACATCCCTTCTTTTGCGGACGCTTTATTTGAGATCATCTCCGGATTTACAACAACCGGTTCCAGTATTTTAAAGGATGTCGAGGCTCTCTCCCATGCCAACCTTATCTGGAGAAGCTTCAGTCACTGGATTGGCGGTATGGGCGTATTGGTGTTCATCCTTGCGATTTTACCTATGACCGGCGGTTCTACTATGAACCTGATGAAAGCGGAAAGTCCGGGACCTTCCGTCGGTAAACTCGTTCCGAAAATGCAGCAGACTGCTTTTTTACTTTACGCCATTTATTTTGCCATGACGGTAATTGAACTGGTTCTTCTGCTGTTTGGAGGAATGAATTTCTTCGAAGCACTGTGTCACACCTTCGGTACGGCCGGTACCGGTGGCTTCGGTGTGCGCGGGGACAGCATCGCCGGCTATTCCGTTTACCTGCAGAATGTCATTACCATTTTTATGATATTGTTCGGCATTAACTTTACATTTTACTATTACCTGCTTTTCCGCAAGTTTAAGGATGCCGTTTGTATGGAAGAGGTACGCTGCTATCTTCTGATTTTGCTTGGCGCCACACTTCTTATCACTGCTTCCTTAGTTCACGCAGGCGGAGAGTTTCTGCCGAGTCTGCAGACGGTAGCCTTCCAGGTTGCTTCCGCAATGACCTCGACCGGTTATGCGACCGCAGATTTTAATCTCTGGCCGCAATTTGCACGAACCCTGATGGTCTGTCTAATGTTTATCGGTGCCTGTGCAGGTTCTACCGGCGGCGGACTTAAGGTTTCCCGTATCATGATTTATTTCAGGCAGGTAAAAAAAGAACTCATTCAGCAGGTACATCCAAAACGTGTACACGTAATAAAGCTTGACGGAAAAGCACTTCCGCATACGGTAGTGCATTCCTGCAACACTCTGCTGATGGCATACCTGTTGATTTATTCGGTATCTCTCCTGCTGATTAGTCTGGACGGCTTTGATTTTACAACGAATTTCACTGCGATAGTCGCCACCCTAAATAACATCGGACCGGGACTGGGTATGGTTGGTCCGACCGGAAACTTTGCCGGTTTTTCGGTATTGTCAAAATTCGTACTAATGTTTGATATGCTTGCAGGACGCCTGGAGCTGATTCCAATGCTGATTATCTTCCATCCGGGTACCTGGAGAAAATAGAAAGGACTTCACTTATGAGACAACTAGCTACCACAAAGAAGAAGCTATTCCAAAATACATTACTCGCCGCAGGGGCTTTTACGCTCTTAGGCTGTAACGGTGCAGTTTCCGTCAATCAAAACAGGGTAACTCCGGCATCGCCTGCCATCGAAAGCACGTTAACACTGATGCCGACGCTGACCTGCACGCCAACCCAGGCCCCAACGCCTACTCCGGAGCATTCCGCAGAACCAACCATGACTCCTGCGCCAACCCCAACCCCTGCGCCAACACCTACTCCGACACCGGCAGGAACCCTCGGTGATGTCCGCTTTTCTGAGGCAGACCATTTCTTTTCGGAGACATTAACCGTTGAACTTTCCATTGCAGTAAATAAATCCGGCTATATTACATATACCATGGATGGTCGTGAGCCGACCGCCTCGTCCACGCGCTATACAGAACCGCTCGTTCTCACGGCCGGTTCCGGTAGCTTTCCAAATGCCTACTCGATTCGTGCCAAGGCCTGGTATGAGGACGGAAGCTCTTCTAACACCTACGTTCACACCTATTTTGTCAGCAGTGACATCGAAGGACGTTACACAACCGCTGTATTTTCCATTAATGGAAATCCGGCAGAATTAAACGAAGGTCCGG
>CALZBV010000204.1 GCA_945622055.1 uncultured Clostridia bacterium | reverse complement strand
CGGTGTGTCCGATAATCTCAATTCCAAATGTATCGTATTCCTTCAGAATATCGCCAATCTTTAACAAGACAGATTTTGCTTCACTGTCTCCCTTCAGGGTTGCGGAACCGGAATCAAACAAAACAGAGCCCTTTACGTCAATCTTAATGAAGTTGTAGGACGGATCAATTCCAAGCTCGACAAAGTCCCCAAGATTATAACGGTTCGCAAGCTCAGTCACCTCATCATATACCTCATAAGCAGAATTCTTCTTCTGCTCTTCAAGCTTTTGCTCCAGACCCTTCAGCTCCTCCACGGCCTGCTCCAGGTCTTCTACCTTCTGCTCGTAGTACTTTAAAAGCTCCTCGGTATTTCCGGCATTCTCATAAAGGTCCTTTTTGTCCTCCTTCGAATCCGAAGGCTTTCCCATCGTATTCGTATACTCATCCAGATTCGTCAGCTGACTCGCACCGTTTGCAACGAGATTGCCGTCACCGAAAAACGCGCCGCCTGCCGTAAAAAAGCTGAACGAGCTTGCAAAGGACTGTGCCATTTCATTAAACTTTGCAGTATCTACCGAGGACATGGAAAACAAAAGGACGAAAAAGCAAAGGAGAAGATTCATAAGGTCTGAGAATGTTGCCATCCACGCCGGTGAACCCGGTGCCTGTTCTTCCTGTTTTTTCTTTCTTGCCATTATGCCTCACCGCCTCCGGAACTAAGCGACTCTCTTGCCGCCGGGTCAATGAAGGACTTTAGCTTTTCTTCGATAACACGCGGATTCTCACCGGCCTGAATCGACAAAAGCCCTTCGACAACAATCGTCTTAATCATAACCTCTGCACTGTTCTTTTCCTTTAGCTTGGTTGCAATCGGAGTACAAATCCAGTTTGCTATCAGGGAACCATAGAAGGTGGTAATAAGTGCTACCGCCATGGAAGGTCCAACAGATTTTACATCACTTAAATCCTGCAGCATGAGGATTAATCCGATCAGGGTACCGATCATACCCCAGGCAGGACCCATGGATGCAAAATTCTCCCAAAAGGAAATTACGGATTTATGACGGGTCTCCACACATTCGAGCTCCGTCTCAAGGATGCTTCGTACAAACTCCGGGTCGGTACCATCGACAATAAGCAAAATACCCTTCTTCATAAATTCGTCATCAATACTTGTATTCGCCGCTTCTTCCAGTGCCAGAAGGCCTTCCTTACGTGCAACGTTAGAAAGCTCAATAATCTGGCGGATCTTTGCGGTCTCATCATAATCAAAATTCTTAAGGGCAATCCCGAATGACTTCAGTCCCTTTATGTAATCACCAATGCTGGCAGACATCGTAAGTGTCGCCGCCATCGCACCACCAACGGTAATAATAAAGGACGGAGCATGTAAAAACGACATCAGTGCCTTCGCAACATCGGACTGACCGAATACCATACCAAAGATACACAGTCCGATACAAAGGATCATGCCAATCAATGTAGATAAATCCAAAACGTTCACCTTCCCGTTAATATACTTTCAATATCCGATAAAATGTAGCAACTATTTACTCATTCATTTTCAAAATCTGACTAAAAATATCCCTTTTATACAATTTTACTAGATTTTCTATCTTTTGTCTACTTTCTTTTACAAATATTTTTTTGCCGGTTGTCAATGTAATCACTGTATCAGGAACTTCCTCTACCATCTCTATCAGCTCTGCATTAATCGAAACCTTGATGTCATTCAGCTTCGTAACCTCTATCATACCGTATCCCCACAACCTTCCCATAACGCAACGAAAGACGGTAAATCCTGCAAGGGAAACGTAACTTCGTTTCCCCAAAATGCAGAATCTACCGACTATGGACTTTATTATCTCTTAAGATTAATCAGTTCCTCCAGCAAGGTATCGGAAACTGTAATAATTCTGGAATTTGCCTGGAAACCTCTCTGGGTTGTAATCATCTCCGTAAATTCACTGGCAAGGTCTACATTGGAGCTTTCCAGTACACCTACGTTAAACTTACCGCCGGATAAGGTAATATCTTCGCCGATTCCATCGAACTCACCGGAGTTCTGCGTCTCTGCAAACACGCTGTTTCCGACTGCTTCCAGACCGGAATTGTTTGCAAATCTTGCAATAACAACCTGTCCGAGCAGCTTGCTCACACCGTTATCATACACACCGAAAATCTTTCCCGAATTATCAATGGTAACACCGGACATATTTCCTGCCGTACGGCCCTTTCCAATCCCTTCTCGGTCACCCTTGTTTCCTTCAATCGTAGTTTTTCCGCTGTTTGCATACATGGTAAGTGCGGAAAAATCAACATCTATTTCACGGAACGGGTTCTCACCTGCAACATTTAACGAAAATGTCAGATTTTTAACGCCCTCCTCATCTCCGATCTTAACCATTTTACCGGTAGAAGCATTAAAGGTCAGTACCGGTGCCGTACCGGTCAGAACAGGTTTTCCGGTAATCTCATCAATGCCTGCAACCGCAAAGGTTGCATCACCGAGATTAACCTCCGTAATCGCACTCTCCTTGTACGTTACATTACCGGCTTCATCCTTTTCTGCAACGGAGAAAACAGACTGTCCGTTCGAATCCAGCACGTCGGTAATGGCTACCGTATATTCGGATTTTACCAGTGAACCCGTTTCGGTATTCTGCTTCACAAGCATCTGTACCGTATAGCTTTGTCCGAGATTATCAAAGAAAGTAAAGTTGGTAACACGTCCGCTTCCTGCCAGGTCCGTGTCCGCACTGTCAATATTACCGGTGAAATTAACATTTTTCGTTGCTTCCGGCTCGGAATACAGATTTTCTGCACTCATGATATGAAGCGGAGAAACAGTATCCGCCTTAATCGAGGTAGGATTGGTCGGGTCCACCTGCCAGCCCATAACGTTATAACCGCTTGAGGTACAGAGGGTTCCGTTGGCATCCAGGGTAAAGGAGCCTGCCTTTGTAAACAGATTCTGTACTCCGTTGTTTACTATAAAGAAGCCATCCCCCTCTATCATTAAATCAAACGGGTTATCCGTTCTCTGGGAACCACCGGTAGAATCCATTGTTGTCTTTACCGAAGCGAAGTTCGCACCAAGACCAATCTGCTTCGGGTTTACACCTGCACGTCCGGTATCCTCATTCGGACCGGATGCGTAGGAAGATGTCTGATATAATACATCGGAAAAGGTAACCTGACTGGATTTAAAGCCTACGGTATTTACGTTTGCAATGTTATTACCGATAACATCCATCTTTGTCTGATGTACCTTAAGACCTGAAATTCCGGAATAAAGTGCTCTTAACATAATTTTGACCTCCTTTATTTCTTCTCCTTCTGTCAGTCGGGAGAAGTCTGCCTCCTGCAATAGGTCCGGCAGTTATGTGATAATTGCTCCGTCAATGTTGGTAAAGATTTTGTCATCACCGTCTCCTACCGCAGTAATTACGGTACGATTTGT
This sequence comes from uncultured Clostridia bacterium, assembly GCA_945622055.1. Taxonomy (GTDB): domain Bacteria; phylum Bacillota; class Clostridia; order Lachnospirales; family Lachnospiraceae; genus SIG307. The sequence goes on along the minus strand of CALZBV010000204.1, from coordinate 601 downwards.
AACGTTAACGATAAATGCCATATCATCTACCATGACGAGGGAATCACGGATTCCCTTCTGTGAAGCTCTGTTTACCCCGCCCTTCAGACGTTCCTTCTGTTCCGGGGAAAGACTGATATTTCTGGAAAGCAGACGTTCGTTTGCATGCTTGGAGAACTTAAGCTCTATGTCCTGCTGCTTTTCTTCGATAATCCTTCGGAACGAAAGCTCTGATTGCCGGGTAACCTGCTCTGTTCTTCGTTTGCCGGTACTCTCCGGATACAGATTTGCCATCTGTTCGATTGAAGTGAACCGGTTGTTTTGCAACTGATTCATAAGCATCCCTTCTTTCGCGGTTGCCCGCATTCATCCATGAATTACACAGTTTCTGTTTTTTCTTCGTTTTCCTTATCCGTATTTTTCATAAACACATCCGAGTCTTCCTTCGGTTCGGAATTTACGACATCCACCGTAAGGAAATTCTCACGTGTTGTATAATACGGACTATTGTTAAATACAACGGAGAATGTGTGCTGTCCCGGTGTCAGCTGATGGAATACATCCTGATTGATCGAGAACGAATTATCCAACTTCGTAATATACTCCGGATTTACAACCAGAT
>CALZBV010000203.1 GCA_945622055.1 uncultured Clostridia bacterium | reverse complement strand
GTATGATACTCGGGAATCCGGAAAATCGTTGCAATCCAAAGCAGGCGCAGACCGCAGGCACCGAGCATGGAAACGATGGTCGGCGTAACAGCATAGCCCATGCCACGAATGGAGCCGACGATGGCATCCATCATACCGCAGAGGCAGTAGGTGGTACAGATGATGCTGAGACGGACCATTCCGGCATCAATGGAGGCCGGTGTGTCCGTGTAAATGCGCAGGAGCGGGCGGCCGAAGAGGTAGGCGAGGTTTCCGAATACCAGACCGGCAGTAATCGCACAGCCCTGGGCACAGAAGAAAATTCTGTTGACACGGGAGTATTTCTTTCCACCGATATTCTGACTGGTAAAGGTCAGAGCGGCCTGATGGAAGGCGTTCATGGATACCCAGACAAAGCCTTCGATGCTCGCCGCAGCCGAGCTTCCGGCAACGATGATTTCACCGAAGCCGTTGATGGAGGACTGGATGACAACATTGGAAAGGGAGAAAACCATTCCCTGAAGTCCGGCCGGAAGACCGATGCGCATCAGGGCAACCAGGGTCGGTCGGTCGATGCCCAGCTTTCGAAGGACAAGCCGGAAGGTTTCGTCTTCTTCCGTCATCAGACAACGGAGAATGAGCGCTGCAGACATGTACTGCGAAAGGATGGTTGCAAGCGCAACGCCGGCAACGTCCATATGGAATACAATGACAAATAACAGGTTCAGAAGAACATTTAATATTCCCGCTGCCGTTAAAAAGTAAAGCGGACGCTTGGTATCGCCTTTGGAACGAAGCAGGGAGCTGCCGAAATTGTAAAGCATCATGGCAGGCATACCGAGAAAGTACACGCGAAGGTACAGGGAGGCAAGACCGATAACGCCCGGCGGGGATTTCATGAGGGATAATATCTGCGGTGCGAAAATGACGCCGATTCCGGTTAGTAAAATTCCGCATAAAAGGCTGACTGTTACGGAGGTGTGAACGACCTTTTTCGTTCTGACCTTATCGCCGGCGCCGATGTATTTTGCAGACAGCACGTTAGCACCGGTGGAGAGACCGAGAAAAAGGTTAGTCATCAGGTTGACCAGGGATGCGGTAGAGCCTACGGCCGCCAAAGAATTATCTCCCGCAAATTTTCCGACCACGGCAATATCGGCGGCATTAAACAACAGCTGTAAAAGGCTGGAGGCCATCAGGGGCAGGGCGAAGCGGAGCATCTTCGGAAGCAGGGCTCCGGTTGTCATATCCAGTTGATAGGTTACTGTTTTCTTCATTGAAAAATCCTCCGGATATTAGGTTTCGATGTGTTTGAAAAGTGCGCCGTAAACATCGGGGTTCGATGTCGTCGACGCACTTTAATGGGTTAAAGCGATGATTCAAATCGTCCTGATGCACCACAAGGAAGTACAAGACCGCTTTCCCTTACCGGAAGACCGATTTCGGAAGCATCGATTTTGCCGGAGAAACGACGGAGCTCGGTTCCGAGCAGATAGGACAAAACAGCAGGCTGAAGGCCGGTCGTATAGGAATTAATCAGGAAAAAGAGAGGTTCGTCCTTTAAAACCTGAGTCGTGAGTCTGACAAAGGAATGAATCTGGTCCTCAATCTTCCAGATTTCGCCCTTTGGACCTCTTCCGTAAGAAGGCGGGTCCATGATAATTGCGTCGTAACGGTTGCCACGGCGGATTTCACGCTCGACGAATTTTACGCAGTCATCGACGATGTAGCGGATTGGTGCATCGGCAAGGCCGGAAAGAACGGCATTTTCCTTTGCCCAGGCAACCATGCCCTTTGAGGCATCCACATGCGTTACGGCTGCACCGGCAGCGGCAGCGGAAAGGGTGGCACCACCGGTATAGGCAAATAGATTCAGTACCTTAATCTCACGGTTCGGAGCTGCCTTTTTTGCGGCACGAATCTTTTCGGAAAACCAGTCCCAGTTTACCGCCTGTTCCGGAAAAACACCGGTATGCTTAAAGGCAAACGGCTGAAGGCGGAAGGTAATATCCCGGTAATGAAGCAGCCAGTTTTGCGGGAGGTCGAAAAACTCCCATTCGCCACCGCCCTTGCTGCTGCGGTGATAGTGTGCGTTCAGACGCTTCCATTCGGGAGCCGTCTTCTCTGTGTTCCAAAGCACCTGAGGGTCCGGACGAAGCAAAACGTAGCTTCCCCAGCGCTCTAATTTTTCGCCGCAGGAGGCGTCCAGTACCTCATATTCTTTCCAATTATCTGCAATCCACATAAAAACTCCTTCAGATAAGCTCATGCACGTTCACGGTGCCAGGCTTTTTATCAGGCAGGCCTGCATAGCCTCGCTTCATTTGCATTGTATCAGTTTGCGTTGTATCAGTCTGTGTTGCATCAGTCTGTGTTGCATCAGTTTGCATTGTATCAGTCTGTGTTGTATCAGCTTGCATTGTATCACGATTTGGCGGTTCGGTCAATGCGTATCGCTTGACTTTGTTGTTTTTTTCCGTTATCATGAAAAGGAAAAGACGTGGAATATGGTGGAAACCATGACGAAAGAGGGGGAGCTATGATCATTGAATTTAAGTGTCCGCAATGTGGGGCAATTATGGTATTTGACCCGGATAGTGGGATGCTGCACTGTGAAAGCTGTGATTATAAGGAACGGATTGAGGATGCGACCGGTGAGCCCGTTGATGAGGAAAAGGTGGAAGCGGTCCGGCCATATGCGAAGGACGAGATTCCGTCAGAACGGGAGTTTGTTCACGAGGTCAGTGAAGAGGACCGGGTAGATTCCGGAACCTATGAGAATGAGAAACAGTACATATGTAAGAGCTGTGGTGCGGCGATTATCGTTGATGAACACACGAGTGCAACGAGCTGTCCGTACTGCGGCTCTACGATTGCGCTTGGCGATCGTCTGAACGGAGAAAAGCGTCCGGATAAGGTAATTCCTTTTAAGATTTCAAAGGATAAAGCGCAGGAGGCGTATAAGAAATGGGCGAGAAACGGTCGTTTTTGCCCGCCCGATTTTCTTACGGAGCGCCGGCTGAAGGACATTCAGGGCATCTATGTGCCGTTCTTTCTGTACGATATTAATGTAAAGGGAGAGGCAGACTGCCTTTGTACGAAGGTGAAGTCTTACCGTTCCGGAGACTACATTTATACGAGAACCTCCCATTATCACGTATACCGGCGTGCGGATCTGGAGTATCTGAAGATTCCGACGGACGCGTCGGTGAACATGGATGACCAGACCATGGATATGCTGGAGCCGTTTGATTACGGGGAACTGACGAACTTTGACCCGGCTTATCTGGCCGGATTTACTGCAGAAAAATACAGTGTGGAAAAGGACCAGCTGGAAAAGCGGGCGTATGGTCGTTCGAAAAAGTATGCGCTGGACTACATCGGCAAATCGATTGAGGGATATTCCTCTGTCACCTACAACAAGCAGGATGTCGATTTCTCGACGATGAAGGATTATTATGCAATGCTTCCGGTGTGGATTATGGGATACACCTACAAGGGAGAGCATCGGGTTTACACAATGAACGGACAGACCGGAAAAATCATCGGGAAGCCTCCGATTTCCAAGGGCAAGGTTGCACTCTGGTTTTTGGGCCTGTTTGGAGTGGCGCTGTTTTTGTTTGGTTTGATTCTGTTTGTGCTGACGTGCTTATAAGGGGGGACGAAGATGAAGAGAACGTGGAAATATTTGATTGGGGCTCTGCTGCTTTGCCTTTTCTGCCTTATGGGAAAGGGCGTGGAAGCATTTGCGGAGGAAGACGGTTTTTGCTCCGCTCCCAACGCGTATGTGGCAGACCATGCGGAGCTTTTTTCTGAAGAAGAGCTTGAGGAAATAACGGAGTGGATACTGGAAAAGGAAGAGGAAAGCGGGATTTCCATCCGGATTGTAACAGACCGGATGCGGATGCGCAAAGAAAAGATTTATCTGGAAAACTGCTTTGATTTTCTGTACGATGAGGCAGGGACAATTCGCGAGGATGCTGTGTTTATGCTGATTAACATGGATACGGAGGAACGCGGGGTATGCCTTCAGGGCTATGGTGAGTGTGAGTTTTATTTTAATAATGACCGTATTGAGCATGTACTG
>CALZBV010000202.1 GCA_945622055.1 uncultured Clostridia bacterium | reverse complement strand
ACGGGCGCATATCACAGCCGCAATCCGGCTTTTCCGGCTTGGACGGGCGCATATCGCACCCACAGTCCGGCTTTGGCGGCTGTGGATTGCAGACACAATCATTTGACGGTTTTTGCGATTGCATGCCGTACCCACAGTCCCCGGAAGCATATCTCCGGTTCCCGTAATACCTGTAATTGTTCATAGTTCGACTCCTTTCCACTCTTCCTGTTTTCCTTGCCACATAGCTTTTTGGACTCTCGCCCTCTTACATCATATGAAAAAAATGAAATCAGGTGCAACTCCTGCACAAAGCTATTATCTGCAAAAAGAAGAGCGGCTTTCTGTGTAAATAAAGCCAAACCGGAAGCAATGGTACAAAACAATTCTCTTTATTATCTTTTCACGCAAAAGGTTAACAAATTATCTTTCCAGCAGCCACGCCTGCGCACTAAAATCGCGGTCTGCGGCACCATACGTAGCAAGCACACATGCTCCGTCTAAGAAGGAGGTATCAAGCTCCCTGGAATTTTCGAAGCGGTGTGCAATGACGAGGCTTCGATTTCCGAGCCTTCGGATAAGCACCTGCTCACCGGTCGGGTGGTTGTAGCTCTGCGTTGTATAGGTAACGGACTCCGTCACACCCTGCTCGATGATATCCGCCACCGCACGGTAAAACTCCATGCCCTGCGAAATTAAATTCCACTGATGATCGGAAAGCTTGTAAATATCACCGCTTAAGCACATACGACCAAAAAACGTGCCGGCAATCGAATAAAAAATTCTGGAATCACTGTCCTCTGCACGCATCACTGCCCAAATCTGGCTCTGCGACGGTTTGATGACCCGGTGCATATTCGCCGCAATCAGCGGAATTGCCACTGTTTCATGCGCATCAGAAAAGCTTGCCTGACTGGCCAGCTCCATCATGGACGGTTCCAGCCGGTGTCCGCCGCTGGAGCAGTTCTCAATGACAATATCCGGGATTTCCCGTTTGATTTTACGGAAAAACTCCTGACTTGCATAAACCTTGCGGTATAAGCCTTCACCAAGGCTCTCGGCCCCGTCACAGCCGATTCCGAGCGTGTCATTGTAATCCACCTTCAGATAGCCGAAGCCACAGTCCTTTAAAAGTTTAATCACGCGCTCACTCAGATAATCAATGACCCACGGATCCTCCATGTCCCAGAACCGGCGTCCGGAGCCGGTAAGCGGAAGTCCGTCCTTTGTAATCAGGTGCTCCTTATCATTGTAGTGGGCGCTCATATGGGCAATCGACTCCAGCTCAAACCAGAGTCCCGGAATCATGCCCTTGCTCCGGATATAGTCCGCAATCGGCTTCATGCCGCCCGGAAACTTCTCTTCGTTCACATCCCAGTCGCCGATGCAGTTCCACCAGCCGTCCATTTTACCGTACCAGCCGGAATCAATGACAAGATACTGTATTCCGCGTCCTTCGAGCTTGTCGCAGATTTTTTTTACATTTTCAAACGTCGGATTTCCCCACGTCGTACAATATTCGTTAAACAGGATACCCATATGGTCATCCACCGGAGAAATATCCGGCCGCTGTGCTTTTACAAGCTTATCGCATACCTCATACAGGGAATGTCCGGTCGCAAGCATTGCACGCGGTGTTGTAAAGCTCTCTCCCGGCGCAACGTTCTTCATCCAGTGACCAAAATCACGGTCGGCAAGACCGGCTACTACCGACAGCCTGTCCTCCTCAAAATGACGCAGCAGTTCAATCTGCCAGGACGCCGGACAATACAGCTGAATTGCCGTAAACTCACCGGTTTCGCTGTCCTCCAGTGCTACAAACGGAAAATACTTGCGCACCGGCATGGAACCAACCGTGCCGAACTTCTCCACACGGGTTGCGCAACGGTTCCAGGACACCTCCATATGTAAATCCAGAACCGTCTCCGTCCGAAGCTTTCCCTCTGCACTCCAGTTGGACTGCAGACGATGCACCTTGTCTGCGCGTACACCGCGAAGCGCTACCGTTGCAAGCATTTCAAGCGTTACCGGTTCCGTGTTGTGATTTACGAACGTGGTTTCGATGCAGACCGCCTCCCCAACCTTCGTACGTTTCTGATGAATTTCATGAGCTCTTTTGTCCCGAAATACCGTCAGCCCCTCCGTTTCGGAACAAACCTCAAACTCTGCTGCCGTTGCGCTTTCCGCCATGGAAAGTCCTGCCGTAAATCCCCCCGGATTTGCATCTCCCAAAAATTTCGCCTCTGCGTAAAACTCCATAGCCTTCCTCCCTGGTGCTTTTTTACATTTTCCGGTCAGACCCGTTTTATCCTGCAGAAACCTTCTGCCGTCTGCCCTTTCTATTATCATATAATGCCAGGATTTCTTTCGCAAGTCGCAGATGCGACTTATTGCCCCGCTTTCCGGCGTCTTCTCGCCAAAATGCCACCGATTCTTCCGGTTTCCTGCGCCGTAAGCGAGCCCCAGCCCTGCTCCATTACCTGTTCAAAGAGTCCAAGCTCCTTCGCAATTTCATATTTCACAAGCTCCTCCTTTGATAATTCTTCCAGTACAATCGGTTTCTTTTTCTTCATCCCGTTTCCCTCCGGTGCTTTTTGGAAATTATTCCACAGAGCCGCCGGATTTATGCAGAATTGCCGTCAATTTTCCTTCGTTATGCTCCAAAAATACATTTACCTCTGCACCAATGAACATAATATACATACAGAAATACAGCCAGACCATGCAAAGCACCACCGCGGTCAGGCTTCCATACATAGCCGAGTAATCGGAGAGGCGGTCAATGTAAACGGAATACAGATAGGAAAATCCAAGCCAGCCGCCCGCGCTGAGAAATGCCCCCGGAACGCAGTCGCGCAGCTTCTTTTTACGCCGCGGAATGCTTACGTACAAAAACAGGAAATATCCAAACAGCGCCAGTAAAAAGACCGCAGTCCGCAGGCTGATGATCAAAAACGCTGCATCCTTTAAAAACGGTATTTTCTCCTCCACCAGCAGATAAATCTGATTACCGAAACCGAACAAAAGCAAGGTCAGCAGAAGTACAAGCAAAAAAATCAGTGTGTAAAATACTGACAGAATTCTGGTCAGAACATAGTTTTTGATCACCGGCTGCCCTGCAATGGCACTCAGTCCCCGGATGATTGCCATAAAACCCTTGGAGGCGGACCAGAGAGCAGTGATAACAGAAATTGATAAAAGCGTGGCAGACGTTTTCTGAAAGACCTCATCAATGACCGCCGCAATAAAATCATGAATGGCCGGTGGCAGGAACCCCATCATTGCACGTACTGCGTCATCTCCCGTAAATGGAAGATATTTAATCATCGTAAGCAGCACAACCAAAAACGGTATGAACGAAAGGATGATGAAGAAGGCCGTCTGAGCGGCATATGCCGCAACTGCATCCTCCTGAATCCTTCCCGATATCCTCTTTCCCAGCTTCATTATTCTTTTTATCGTCTTTTTTATCATCCGAATAAGCTCCTTTTTCCTCATTCCGTCAGTCATAGCAAAACCGGAGGGTCGCTCCGGGATAGTATTCCCGGATAATTTCCTCACAATGATACCCAAGTTCGGCCATTTTTTTTGCTCCGTACTGACTCAGCCCAACTCCATGCCCGTTGCCTCCACCGGTCACCAGATACCCGTCTGCGTCCTGATAGGTTCCGCGGGTCAGGGTAAAAAATGCACTTGGCAGCAGCGTTTTTCCGCTTACGTCTGATGCATTTTTCCGGTATATGGTTGCACCCATCGGAGCAAGCACACTGCGAATGTTATATTCATTTTTTACCAGATAGCTCCGTTTGCTTCCGTAAATCCAAAGCTCTGTTACGATGCCTCCGCTGCCGCGCTCCCTGATATAAATTCCAAGAATCTCTCCGGGTGGCTCCGGCATCCCGGAAACAAAGCACTGCTTTTCCTCATCGTACATAAGAAGCTGGTCCGGTACTTCCTTATACCGAAGCTTCAAAACAGGAAGCAGACTCTCTTCCAGCTCCTCAAACGATAAAAACATCTGCCAGCGGTACCACGGGCTCTCTGCGTCCAGTGTATCCGACGGAGCGGTCCTGATAAAGGCCGTAAATTCCTCC
>CALZBV010000201.1 GCA_945622055.1 uncultured Clostridia bacterium | reverse complement strand
ATCCGTGCCAAAGAAAAACTCGGCCCCATCCCGCTCCACCCGGTCATCACCGGCTCCGGCGGACTTACGATTGCAAAGCATCTGGATGTTTTGTTTGTTCAGGAGGTTGTTGCGGTTGCTACCGCACTTGCCGATTTTGCACCTCAGACCGATGTTGCGATTGAACTCGGTGGCGAGGATGCCAAGATTATATATTTCACCGGTGGCGTGGAGCAGCGTATGAACGGCATCTGTGCCGGAGGTACCGGTTCCTTTATCGACCAGATGGCTTCCCTGTTAAAAACCGATGCAGCGGGGCTGAATGAATATGCAAAGGATTATCAGGCACTGTATCCGATTGCTGCGCGCTGCGGTGTTTTCGCAAAGTCCGATATCCAGCCGTTAATCAACGAAGGGGCTACAAAGCCTGACCTTGCCGCTTCGATTTTTCAGGCCGTGGTAAACCAGACAATCAGCGGACTTGCCTGTGGTAAGCCGATTCGCGGTAACGTTGCATTTCTCGGCGGACCGCTCCACTTTTTGACCGAACTAAAGACCGCTTTTATCCGTACCTTAAATCTTACCCCTGCCCAGGTAATTGCTCCGGAGCACTCTCACTTATTTGCAGCCATCGGCTCCGCCATGAATGCAAAGGAGAACTCCTCCATTTCCCTGACAGAAATGGCAACCCGTCTTCAGACCGGAATTAAAATGGAATTTGAAGTGCATCGTATGGAACCTCTCTTTTCTGACGAAGCAGGCTATGATGCTTTTTTGAAGCGTCATGATGCACATACGGTCCGCAGAGCTGATTTGTCCACCTACACCGGCAAATGCTTTCTCGGTATCGACGCCGGTTCCACGACCACAAAGGCAGCTCTTGTCAGTGAAGACGGTGCTCTTTTGCATTCCTTCTACAGCAACAACAACGGAAGTCCTTTAAAGACCACCATTAAGGCGGTAAAGGAGATTTATTCCCTTCTTCCAAAAGGCGCTCATATTGTACGTTCCTGTTCCACCGGATACGGTGAAGCTTTGATTAAGGCTGCTCTTCTTTTGGATGAGGGCGAGGTTGAAACCGTTGCACACTATCATGCTGCTGCATTTTTCGCTCCGGACGTTGACTGTATTTTGGATATCGGTGGTCAGGATATGAAGTGCATCAAGATTAAGAACGGCTCCGTTGACAGTGTTCAGCTGAATGAGGCATGCTCCTCGGGCTGCGGTTCCTTTATTGAGACCTTCGCAAAGTCCTTAAACTATGAAGTTGCAGACTTTGCTAAGATTGCACTGTTTGCAAAGAATCCGATTGACCTCGGTACTCGCTGTACCGTTTTCATGAACTCAAAGGTAAAGCAGGCACAGAAGGAAGGCGCTACAGTCGCTGATATTTCTGCCGGTCTTGCTTATTCCGTTATTAAGAACGCTCTTTATAAGGTAATCAAGATTTCGGACGCCAAAGACCTCGGCAAAAAGGTTGTTGTTCAAGGTGGTACCTTCTACAACAACGCAGTTTTGAGAAGCTTCGAGTCAATCTCCGGCTGTGAGGCCGTTCGTCCGGACATTGCGGGTATCATGGGGGCATTCGGTGCAGCTTTGATTGCACGTGAACACTACACCGGTCAGGAAACCACTCTTTTAGATGCTGCCGCCTTAAATGAACTGAAATTTGAGACTACCATGACACGCTGCAAGGGCTGTACCAACAGCTGTCTCCTTACCGTCAACCGTTTTTCCGGCGACCGGCGTTTCATCTCAGGTAACCGTTGTGAAAAGGGGCTCGGAAAGGAAAAGAGCGACGCTTCCATCCCGAACCTGTTTGCCTACAAGCTAAAGCGCTATTTCGACTACGCTTCACTGACCGAAACACAGGCGAAACGCGGTACGGTCGGGCTTCCCCGCGTATTAAACCTTTATGAGAACTATCCGTTCTGGCACACATTCTTTACACAGCTTGGCTACCGTGTTGTTCTCTCACCGCTTTCTTCGAGAAAGATTTATGAAATGGGTATCGAGTCCATTCCGAGTGAATCTGAATGTTACCCGGCAAAGCTTGCCCACGGTCACATTTCCTGGCTGATTAAAAACGGAGTAAAGTTTATCTTCTATCCTTGTATTCCGTATGAACGCCGCGAATTTTCCGAAGCAGGCAATCACTATAACTGCCCGATTGTTACCTCCTACGGTGAAAACATAAAAAACAACGTCGAAGAGCTTCGCACGGAGGGCATTGATTTTGCCAACCCGTTCCTTTCTCTTGAAACAGAGGAAATTGCTGCGAAGCGCCTGATTGAAATCATGAAGGAGCGTGGCATTTCTGCCGAAGAAACCCGTGCTGCCACCGCTGCTGCATGGGCAGAGCTTTGCGCTGCAAGAAAGGACATGCAGACCGCCGGAGAAAAGGCGCTTGCTTACTTAAAAGAAACCGGAAAGCTCGGTATCGTTTTAGCGGGACGTCCATATCACATTGACCCGGAGATTAACCATGGTATTCCGGAGCTTATCACCTCTTACGATGTTGCCGTATTAACCGAGGACAGCATTTCGCATCTTGGAAAGGTAGACCGTCCGACACTTGTAGTAGACCAGTGGATGTATCACTCCCGTCTCTACGCCGCCGCTTCCTTTGTACGTACCCAGAGCAACCTGGAACTGATTCAGCTCAATTCCTTCGGCTGCGGTCTGGATGCCGTTACAACCGATCAGGTATGTGATATTTTGACGGATGCCGGAAAGATTTACACGGTGCTTAAAATTGACGAGGTAAACAACCTCGGTGCTGCCCGTATCCGTATTCGTTCCCTTCTCTCTGCAGTTGCAGACCGTAAACGTAAGGGAATCCTTCCGCACGAGGCAGATTCGGCACATCACCGCGTCGTCTTCACAGAGGAAATGAAGAAAAATTACACCCTGCTTGCACCGCAGATGTCACCGATTCACTTCCGTCTTCTGGAGCCTGCGCTCCGCGTTCACGGCTATAACATCGAGGTTCTCGGAAATGACGGAAGAAAGGCTGTCGATGTCGGCTTAAAATACGTAAACAACGACGCCTGCTATCCTTCCCTTATGGTAGTCGGTCAGATTATGGAAGCACTGCTCTCCGGCAAATATGATTTGAATAAGGTTGCCATCATGATGACCCAGACCGGTGGCGGCTGCCGTGCAACCAATTACATCGGTTTCATTCGTCGTGCACTGAAAAAAGCAGGCATGGAGCAAATTCCGGTTGTCTCTGTCAGCACCTCCGGTATTGAAAAGAATCCGGGGCTTACCTACAGCGTGAAGATGCTCCAGGGCGTTTTACAGGCAATTTTATACGGAGATATCCTCATGCGTGTTCTGTACCGCATGCGTCCTTATGAGCTGGAAGCCGGCTCCGCAAATCGTCTGTATGAGAAATGGAATACGATTTGTATGGAAGCTGTAAAGACACCGAAGTATTCCGAATTCAAGAAGAATGTAAAGAAGATGATTTGCGAGTTCGATACGCTCCCGATTGATGAAAATCTGAAAAAGCCTCGTGTTGGCATAGTCGGCGAAATTCTGGTTAAGTTTCTTCCGGCTGCAAACAATTATCTGGTTGAACTGCTGGAGGCAGAAGGGGCTGAGGCAGTTGTTCCGGACCTTCTGGATTTCTTCCACTACACGATGTATAATGCTAATTTCAAGGCAGATTACCTCGGAAAGTCGAAGAAGGATAAGACGCTCAACAACCTGATTTACTCCTTCCTGGAACACTACCGCTCCACTGCAAGAAAGGAATTTGAGGCAAGCAGGCATTTCACTGCCCCGGCTAAAATCCAGACACTTGCCGGTTATGCGGAGGAAATCGTTTCCTGTGGTAACCAGACAGGTGAGGGCTGGTTCTTAACCGCAGAGATGATTGAGCTCATTCACAGCGGTGTTCCGAATATCGTCTGCACACAGCCGTTTGCCTGTCTTCCGAATCACGTTGTAGGTAAGGGTGTAATCAAGGAACTCCGCCGCAGATATCCAAAGAGCAATATCGTAGCCGTTGACTACGACCCGGGCGCATCTGAGGTAAACCAGCTCAACCGCATCAAGTTGATGCTGGCTACCGCTTCCAAGCAACTGAATCTTTAGGGAAACGCTGATTAAAGCGTTTCCACGCCGAATTTGCGTAGCGAAGCTACAATTTCTACTGCAAATTC
>CALZBV010000200.1 GCA_945622055.1 uncultured Clostridia bacterium | reverse complement strand
TCGTCTTGAGTCATGAGTTGGGGCGTTCGGATCTGCTTGACTTGCGCGCTGGCAACTGCGTGTGTCGGTAAACTCAGCTCGTGACTTCGTCACTCAGTCGTGGGCGCGTTCGCATGATTTTTTGCATTTGGAAGCAAGCTTCCATGCAAAAAATCATGCTCACTTTGCCAGCACGCAAAAAAAGAAGCTTTGATGCAATCAAAGCTTCACAAAAGCTGGAAATCAGACTTGAACTGACGACCCCTTCATTACGAGTGAAGTGCTCTACCGACTGAGCTATTCCAGCAGGCAACGAAAAAGTAAAAAGAAAATCGAGGCGACAAGATTCGAACTTGCGACCTCTGCGTCCCGAACGCAGCGCTCTACCAAACTGAGCCACGCCTCGATGTTACCTATTTATCTTTCGGCTTCTTTCTGAACCCGACTTTGATATTATGCAACATTTTCCCTGAAAAGTCAATACCTTTTTTTATTTTTTTTTGAAAAAAATTAGAAAGAGTGAAAATACGCTACATTTAGGCCTTTTTCCCAACTGAAGCACAGCTGCCTTTTCCGGACAACAATAACCGAAAGCATTGAAAATCAACCTTTTCCTGATACTGTTTTCTAATACACTACAATGATACCGCCATCATTTGCGTACATCGTACTGATTCCTCCGGTGTTCACAACCATACATTCCATAAACGGAACTTTACTTAATATCATCTGACGTACCTCCTCGGCTCGCTTTTCATGATTGCAATGTGCAATGGCAAGGGTACGCGTCGTAGGTTCCTTTGCATCCTCTGCAATGTAATCAACCATTTTCTTTAAGGTACGTTCAACACCTCTTGCCTGGTCAATCTTTATAATCTCTCCATCCTTGTCACCAAGTAACGGACGAATGTTAAGGGCATTACATAAAAGTGCCTGCACTCCGCTCAGTCTTCCATTCTTACGAAATACCTCAAGGTTCTCCAAAACAAATTTTGTTTTGAGACTGTCACGATATGCCTCAATTCTCTTTGTCAGCTCCTCAAAGTCACACTTCTCCGAAAGCTCCGAAAGCTTAAGAATAATCAGAGACTCCGCAACCGATGCAGACTTGGAGTCCACAACTGTAATCTTTACCTCCGGATGCTCCTCCAGATACAGATTCTTTGCAAGCACTGCACTGTCATAGGAACCACTCAGCTTTCGGGACAACGTAACCACGAACACCTCATCTGCACCTTCAAAGCTCTTCATAAAGCGCTCCGGTGACGGACAGGCAGAATGCGGACACTCCGGACTATTCTTCATTTTTTCAAGAAAACTCTTCTGATCAAAGTTCTCATCATCAATAATGTGTTCATCCCCAAGAGATAAGGTGAGCGGAACAAGTACTACTCCAAGTCTTTTTTTCTGTTCCTCAGTAAAATCAGCACAGCTGTCTGCTACAAATCTTCTTATCATATACTATTCCTCTTTGTCTTGTGATTCCAATGTTTTATCATGTAGTTTTTATTACTACATATTATTCTATCATATACTTATATTTTTGTCTACTATTCTAAAAAAAAACCATATTATTTTTCCTTGCTTTTATTTCGTCAATGATGCACTTTCCTAAAACCTAAAGGAACAAAGAATATCGCTTTGCAATATTCTGCGCCGCTTCTGCGTCGCATTTTGCGACATATTCCTTAGCAAAAGCGTGTGCATCCCAGCGGAGCTTTTTTATGTAATAGGAAATTCGAGGAATTTCCTATTACATAAAAAAGCCGGACCGCGTACCAACGTCATAGGTTACTTTGTACGACATCAGCACACGTCCCGGCTTATGAAATATACAATTTATGGGAGGCTTATTTCGTCAATAACAGCATAATTTCATTACTGCGTTCGATAAATCTGGTCATTTCCTCCGGAGCAAGTGGCTTATGGGACAGCATTGCAAGATCGTACAGCTGTTCACAAATTGTAGAAGCGTTCTTGCTCTTCTTATGCTCGAACACATACTTAACCAGTGGGTGATTTGCGTTTAATACCAGCGTCTCGCCCTCTCCGCCAAACATGGAATTATCCATTCCCGGCATGCTGTACATCTTCATCATGTCCTGCATTCTGCGGCTTTCCTCAGAAAGCGTAATCATGGAGGCAACCTTCTCGTTCTTCAGCTTCTCAACCTTAACGGTAAGCTTTTCCTTGTTCACTGCCTTCTTAACCATATCAGATACGGTATCGCAAAGCTTCTTCCATTCCTCTGCACTCTCAGTTACCTCATCCTTAAAGGCCTCCGTCAGATCAGAATCAATTCTCTGGAAACGCACTTCCTTATTATCGTACTCCAGCTTGGAAATGTAAGGCTGGTCAATGTTATGCGTCAGATAAATCGCATCCAGTCCGGCCTCACGGAACATATTGATATACTGGCTCTGCTGCTGTTCATCGGTTACATAGTAAACCGTCTGCTTCTTCTCTTCCTCAGCAGCCTCATCCTCCCTGGCGGCATCATTTGCCGGCGTACCATCTGCATTTTCAACAATCGGGGCATCTTCTCCTGCATCGCCTTCTTTTGCCTTGGCAGCCTCAACATAATCCTTTAAGGTTACATACTTTCCATCCAGGTTCTTAAACAGCATATAATCCTTCATCTTCTCGCAGAACTTGTCGTCCTTTAAACAGCCGAATTTGATGAATGGACTGATATCGTCCCAGTACTTCTCATAGTTCTCACGTTCCACCTTGCACATACCGGAAAGCTTGTCGGCAACCTTCTTTGTAATATAATCAGAAATCTTCCTTACAAAACCGTCATTCTGAAGAGCACTTCTGGAAACATTTAACGGAAGGTCCGGACAGTCAATCACGCCCTTAAGGAGCAGCAGGAACTCCGGAATTACCTCTTTAATGTTATCTGCAATAAATACCTGATTGCTATAAAGCTTAATCGTACCCTCCAGGTTCTCATATTCCGTATTAATCTTCGGGAAGTATAAAATACCCTTTAAGTTAAACGGATAATCCATATTCAGATGAATCCAGAATAACGGCTCCTTATAATCATGGAAAACATTGCGGTAGAATTTCTTATAATCTTCCTCGGTGCAGTCATTCGGATGCTTTGTCCACAGTGGGCTCGGATCGTTTAACGGTTCCGGCTTTTTCTCTTCCTTCGTCTCACCATCCTTCTCGTCTTCCTTCTTCCCGTTCGCTGCTTCCTGTGCCTTCTTTTCCTCTTCCTTCTTTACCGCATCGGTATTCTCAAAGAAAATCGGAGTCGGCATAAAGGAACAATATTTCTCGATAACTTCCTTTGCACGATATTCATTGGAGAATTCGTAGCTATCCTCGTTCAGGTACAGCGTAATCTGCGTACCACGTTCCGTACGGGTGCCCTCAGACATTTCAAAATCCACACCCTCTTCAGACTCCCAGTGAACCGGCTTCTCGCCTTCCTTGTAAGAAAGTGTATCAATCGTGACCTTATGTGCAACCATGAAAGCGGAATAGAAACCAAGTCCGAAATGACCGATGATACAATCTTCATTGGTCTTGTCCTTGTACTTTTCAACAAATGCCTGTGCTCCGGAGAATGCAATCTGGTTAATATACTGCTTTACTTCATCAGCCGTCATGCCGATTCCGTTATCGGTAATCGTGATTGTCTTCTCTTCCTGGCTGACAGCAACCAAAATCTTCCACTCGTTATCATCCGGGAGAGAAACCTCGCCCATTACCTCAAGCTTTTTCATCTTCGTAATCGCATCACATCCGTTTGAAATCAATTCACGGAAGAAAATGTCGTGATCCGAATACAACCACTTTTTTATAATCGGAAATATATTCTCCGAATTAATTGACAAGCTACCCTTTTCCTGCACTACATTACTCATAATAAATAAAACTCCTTTCTTTGCCACGTTCTGCCTGTGGCTTCATTCCTTTTGCGAATAATAAAGGGAAACACCAAAAACAGTGCTTCTAAAGAAACTTTATTTCGTATATTCAATACTATAATACAGAGTTTTCAAAAAGTCAAGAAAAATTTAGCACTCATTTCATGTGAGTGCTAACAATCCTTTTTATCCTATTGTTCCTGTATCGCAATCCCTTTCTGCTTCATGAACTGACGAAGCTCCGCCTCCCAGGTCTGTTCAAGAGACCTGTCCATCGTAAAGCTTTTATG
>CALZBV010000199.1 GCA_945622055.1 uncultured Clostridia bacterium | reverse complement strand
TGAAGTGTGTCGCCTTCTTTAACGACTGTAGTTAAGTTCACATTAGGTGTGTTGGTATATTCATTTCTTGTAATGATACCATCAGCTTTGTAGCCTATATTTAAGACGATTTCGTCTTCTTTAACACGAATAACAGTACCTTCGACTACCTCTCCGTTGTGTATTGTCTTTAAAGACTCCTCCAATAATTGATCAAAACTAATTTCAGACATGATTCTCTGAACCTCCTTGATAATAGTATTCGGGGTGGAAGCCCCCGCTGTAATACCTACGCAACGAAAAGATTTAAACTGACTTAAATCCAGGTCATCGAGTTTCTGTATATAGTAAGTATTTTCACATTTGTCCCGTGCGATATCGTAAAGCTTTTTCGTATTTGAACTCTGCTTTCCTCCAATCACAATCATCGCCTCCGACATAGCAGCCAATTGTGCGGTTTCGGATTGCCGTTCCTCCGTTGCATTACATATCGTACTAAGAACAATTATATCATAACGCTTTTTTTTCAAAATTTCAACTAATTCTTGAAATTTCTTGTAATTAAATGTCGTTTGTGCAACCACGCATACCTTTGAGCCGTCCGGAAGGCTGAGTTTTTCAATATCTTCGGCCGAATTCAGGACATACGTTTCCGAAACGGACCAGCCGCGAATCCCAATCACTTCCGGGTGGGATTCGTCACCGAAGATAAGAATTGTCCGTCCGGCACGACTCTGCTCCTCTGCAATCCGATGAATCTTCTTTACAAACGGACAGGTTGCATCCACAATTTCAAAACCGCGTGCAAGCAGCTCCTCCTGCTCGCTTCTGGTAATCCCATGAGACCTGATTACCA
Source organism: uncultured Clostridia bacterium (assembly GCA_945622055.1). Classification (GTDB taxonomy): domain Bacteria; phylum Bacillota; class Clostridia; order Lachnospirales; family Lachnospiraceae; genus SIG307. Next base: position 3,466 of record CALZBV010000199.1, on the reverse strand, counting down.
TTGTTCCCCTTTCTTCGGAATTATATTCTTCCTGCGGGTCATAGATACAGGCTCCCTTTTGTTCCAGGGAAGACACAACCTCTTCGTTATGGATAATCGGTCCGTACGTCCAGACCTTTTGTCCTTTGCCAAGCTCCTCTTCCACGGTCTCAACCGCGCGTCTTACTCCGAAACAAAAGCCTGCACTTTTTGCTACTGTAACTTCCATACATCCACCTGATTTTCAGCCTTTTTGCAAAGATCAAGCAATGCTTCTACGCTCTCTTCAATCGTAAGGTCGGAGTTGTCAACCAGGGTAGCGTCCGGCGCCTGGGTAAGCGGTGCAAACTCACGATGTGAGTCACGATAATCGCGCTCCTTGATGTTTTCCTCAATCTCCGAAAGGTCACATACAATCCCCTTCGCCTGCTGTTCAAGAAAGCGGCGCTTTGCTCTTACCGCAACACTTGCCGTAAGAAATACTTTAACATTGGCGTTCGGAAGCACATAAGACCCGATATCACGACCATCCATTACGACATTTTCATGCTCGGCAAGCTTCCGCTGAAGCTCTACCATCTTAAGACGTACCTTTTTGTTTGCAGAGGAAACGCTGGTCATATGGCTTAACTGCTCCGTACGAATCAGACCGTTGACATTTTCACCATTTAAAAGTACCAGCTGCTCTCCGTCCTGATACAAAATGGAAACGTCCGCACTGTCACAAGCCTCCTCCATTGCCGAAAAATCGTCCTCTGCAATACCCTTTCGAAGAAAATGAAGTGCCATCGCACGGTACATAGCCCCGGTATCTACGTAAATATAGCCTAATCTCTTCGCAAGTGCACGCGCAATGGTACTTTTTCCGGCTCCTGCCGGTCCGTCGATTGCAATACTAAAATATGACATATACACCCTTTCCCGCGGCTCTAACCATCCGTCTCCTGCGCAGCACACGTGCCGGCAAGATATCCTGTTGACCACGCAATCTGTAAATTAAATCCACCGGTTAAGGCATCCAGATCTACGACCTCTCCGGCAAAATACAGGCCCTTCACAAGCTTTGACTCCATCGTGGACGGATTGATTTCCTTCACAGAGACTCCGCCCCGCGTGATAACCGCCTCATGAAAGCCTCCGGTTCTGCTTACATGCAGACACATTCCCTTCAGACACTCCACAAGCTGCATACGTTCTTCCCGCGTAATGGAATTCACCTGCTTATCTTCCGGGATATTACACTGATTTATTATAACCTTTATGAGCCGCTGAGGCAATAGTTTATCCAGGGCATTTCGAAATTGTTTGTTTTTTGCTTCCTCAAAATCTCTTAAAATACGGGCATCCAGCTCTTCTTTGCTAAGTCCGGGCTTTAAATCAAGAAAAAGTGTAACCTCACCCTTGGAAAGACGGTCAGTAATCACGGCACTTGCCGACAGCACGAGTGGCCCGGAAATGCCGTCTGAGGTAAACAAAAGCTCACCAAGCTCACGATACAGCTCTTTCTTTCCCTGCATAACACGAAGCGTAACATTTTTCAAGGAAAGCCCCTCCAGCTCCTTTGCGAAGGTTTCCCGCAGCTTTAGAGAAACCAATGATGGAAAACATTCGGTAATCGTATGCCCACAAAGCTTTGCAAATGTGTACCCGTCTCCGGTTGAGCCGGTGGACGGATACGAAAGCCCTCCGGTTGCGACAATGCAGGCATCTGCCAAAAGCTTTTCTCCGGATTTTAATTCGACACCCTTTATCTGCCCCTCTGTAAAAAATAAACGGTTCACTTCTGACAGAAAGCGAAGCTCTACCGAAAGCTTTTTTAATTTGCCTTGCAATCCCAAAATCACATCCGAAGATTTATCCGAAACCGGAAACACACGTTCACCGCGTTCTACCTTTAACGGAACACCGATTTCCTCAAAAAAGCGCATCGTGTCATCGTTTGTAAAGGAATAGAGGGCGCTGTATAAAAAACGACGATTGGTAACGACTTTTTTCAGCAAATCCTCCACCTCACAGGCATTCGTGACATTACAACGTCCTTTCCCCGTAATATACAGCTTTTTCCCAAGCTTTTCGTTTTTTTCAAGCAACGTAACAGCTGCTCCTTTTTGTGCGGCTGCAATGGCTGCCATCATACCGGCGGCACCTCCGCCAATCACGATTACTTTCTTTTTCATTTTCTCTCCTTTGGAAAGGAATTTCCTATTACACAATAAAATCGGAGCTCCGTAAGAAGCTCCGTTCCTGCTTACCTTATCGTCTTAAATACACGGAATCCAAGCTCATGGACCGGTAGTTTGACTTGTATGCTCCACCATCGACAGTAAATCCAACTTCCTTACACTCCGAAATATTATCAATCATGCTCATCGCATACGCATCCAGAATCAGTTCCTCAAGCTCCCTGGTAACGCGTGTCACCGGTGGTGCTGAGCTGTCGAAATCTATTGTAATCCGGCTTCCGCTCAAAGTAACCAGTTTTACCTTTACGTAAAAGGCATTGTCCGCAAGTGCTTCTGTTACTGCCTCCGAAACAATCTGTTCGTTCAGCTCCTTCTCTTCCGTAAGCAAAACCGTCACAGCACTAAGCTCTGTCTGATCTGCACTAATTGTGTAAATCGGAAGCTCTTTTGTTTTTAACGGCTGAACCGTAGAAATCGGGGTCAGACTTACCATCTGATCCTTCAAAACAGGTGTTGCGGTCACATCCGGCTTCTGTGTTGATTTTTTGCAGGCTGCGGACAGACCAAGTATACAAACCAGTCCAAGCATTACAGATAACTTCTTCATGGCGGCTCCTTTCGAAAGAATTAAGTGAAAATCTTATTTTCTTTCCACTCCGCCACTAGATTAACAAGCATATATGTCAAAAACATGTTAAAACGAGAAATATCTCAAAAAATTACTGCTTTTTGTCGCGGATAACCTCACGATTCTTCCAAACATACTCACAAAGGGAAATAATGGTAAGAATCAGGGCTGCATACAGGAAAATATCAGCCGCAAGTGCCGCCCAGGAAAACGGCAGCTGTAAAATCAATAATATACATGCAATCATCTGGGTAACGGTTTTAAACTTTCCCCAGTAGCTGGCTGCAATAACAACGCCGTTATCGGAAGCAATGAGACGGAACCCGCTGATAATAAACTCACGCGCAATTATGATAATTACAATCCAGGCCGGAACGTAAGCAAGCTCCACAAAGCAAATCAGTGCCGAACAGACCAGAAGTTTATCGGCCAGCGGATCCATGAACTTTCCGAAGTTTGTTACAAGATGATATTTTCTTGCAAGATAACCGTCCAGAAAATCTGAAAGACAGGCTATCACAAATACCGCCGTTGCAAAATAATTCGCATAAGGAATCTGCGGAACCAGCATTAATACCAGAAAAAAAGGAATCATGACAACACGAAATAATGTTATTTTATTCGGTAAATTCATAGGAGCCTCCTAACAAATCACTTTCTTTTTTGTATTTACACC
>CALZBV010000198.1 GCA_945622055.1 uncultured Clostridia bacterium | reverse complement strand
TGGGGATAAGGCCGGAATTTACCGGCTGGCCGGTGCAAAATTTGCCTGTATTCTAAGAACCACAGAGCGGGATGAGCTGCAGAGAATTTATGAGCGGCTGCGCTATGCACTCTCTGAAGAGGTTTATATTAACGGGAAAAAGGTTCCGCTTGGAATCTCCGGTGGTGCAATTTTTTCCGGAGGCTGCGGGTGGGACAGTAATGCAATGCGGAGCAGACTGACGTATGCGCTGAACCATTCCAAGCATAAGCATCACGGAGAGCTTGTGATTTTTAATGATGACATCTGCCACAATGGAAGTGATAATCTTCATTTGCTGGGGGAGATTCATCAGGCGGCAATCCATGGCTTTGACGGATTCTTTTTGAGTTATCAGCCCATCGTTGATTCCCAGAATGGCAGAGTTATCGGGATGGAGGCGCTTCTTCGTTGGAAGAAGGAGCCGTACGGGGTTGTTCCGCCGAATGTGTTTATTGAGTGGCTGGAAGAAGATCCCTGTATGTTTGAACTCGGAAACTGGATTATCCGGCGCGCAGTACAGGATGCGAATATCATTCGCAGGAAAGAACCGGATTTTTTTGTTAATGTAAATATTACAGCGGCGCAGTTAGAACGTCCGGAATTTGGGAATGCGGTGCTGCAGATTCTTAAGGAAGAAAATCTGCCGGAGGACTGCTTCTGTCTTGAGCTGACGGAACGATGCCGGGAGATGGATTTGAACGAATTACATGAGCAGATTGATTTCTTTCGTGAAAGGGGAATCCGGATTGCGATAGACGACTTTGGTACAGGGAGTGCTTCGCTCAGTGCAGCGTTAGAGCTTCCTTTTGACGAGCTGAAGGTGGATATGTCGTTCGTACAGGAGGTGGAACAGTACCCGATTAAGCAGGAGATGATTCGTTCCATTGTAAGCTTTGCAAAGAACCTCGGACGTGTAGTTTGTATTGAAGGAGTGGAAAATCAACAGGTATATGATTTTTTGAAAAAGTATGGTGCCAACCTGATGCAGGGGTATTATTATTCCAAACCGTTACCGTTTGATGAATTCTATTCCTTTTTTGAAAATAGTAAGGAGGGCAGGTAGAAATCATGCTTAAGAGATTAAAGAGTAAGAAGCTTACCCCTGACCAGTATCGCAGATCCAACCGTGCCATGGCGATAACGATGACACTGGTGTATATGATGTTTATCTGGATGACGGTTAATTCAGATTATTCGGTTCAGAAAAAGTGGCTGTTTACGGGAGTTTATCTTGTATGGTACATAGCTTCAGCGGTTGTGGTAGAGCTTACGATCACAAAAAAAACTTCGGTTGTTGTTTTTTCGGCTGTATTTGCGATGAGTTATGCACTTTTTGCACTTACCCAGCCGGTTGCCGGTATGATGCTTGTATTTCCGGTTATGCTTTCCCTGACAGCTTTTCTGAATGAACGTCTGTTGCTGGAGGGACTGGGTGTCACAGTCATTATCGCATTGATTAAGCTGATGATGCTTCGTGCCAATCCTGATACGCCGGATTTAGAGTATACGTGCATGAAACTTGTTATCTTTGGGCTTATTCTCGGTGTTTTCGGAAGCTGCCAGGCGGTACATCGTCTGATTTCCTACAGTGAGGAAGAGACAGCGGCAGTGGTAAACGAGATGGAACACCAGAAGCAGGTGGCTGAGAAGGTCGAGCACGTGGTCGGAGATATTACGGGTGAATTTGAGCTTGTATTGGCGGAGCTGAACGATATCAATCAGTCTATCGAGAATACGTCCACTGCAATGGAGCAGATTGCTTCCGGCTCTGAGAGCACTGCAGCAGCTGCATCCCAGCAGGCAATTATGACAACGGAGATTCAGAGTCGTCTGGAAACGACGAATCAGGCGGTGGTCTCTGCAAGAAGCACTTCGGTGGATTTGTGGCAGGAAGTAGAAAAAGGAAAGAAGAATTCCGACGAGCTGGAGCGTCAGTCTGAGCAGGTGGACGAGCAGACGAATCTGATTTCCGAGACGATTGCAAAGCTTGTATCCAATGTAAACAATGTTTCGGATATTACCGGAACCATCTTAAATATTTCCTCACAGACAAATCTTCTTGCACTGAATGCATCGATTGAGGCAGCAAGAGCCGGTGAGGCCGGCAGAGGGTTTGCGGTGGTTGCAGACCAGATTCGCAAGCTTGCGGAGGAGACGAAGAGTTCAACGGAGAAGATATCTGCGATATTAACGGAGCTGAATCAGGTGACAGCGCAGACACAGGTGGCAGTAAACAGTTCGGTTGAGAGCCTTGAGCTGCAGAGAGAAAAGATTCGTTCCGTTCATGAAAACTTCCTTGTTGTACAGGAAGGCATGGGTGCACTTGTGGGCGCAACGGATATGGTAAACGATGAGGTAAATGCAGTGCTTACGGCAAATAACAGCATCGTAGACGGAATTTCCACTCTGTCGAGCATCTCTCAGGAGATATCTTCCGGTGCGACAAGCAGTACGGCGGATATGGAGAATATCCGGAATAACATGAACCGGTTTACCGGCGCAGTAGAGAAAACCTTTACAAGACTTCAGGAATTAAAAGATACAACAATAAAATAAACGTCCCAAAATGGGAAGATTTGGAGGAGAGAATGAAGAATCCTGCTGCAATTATGAAGCTGATGCAGGCGAGAAACACCTTCACGTCGAATCATCCGAAGTTTGCTGCATTTCTGGAAAAGATGATTTCCGGTGGTGTGACGGAGGGAACGGTAATTGAGATTACCGTGCAGAAACCGGGTGAGGCACCAGTTACGGCAAACATGAGAGTGCAGCAGTCCGACCTTGAACTGCTGAATGGATTGAAGGAGCTTAAGTAGAAACGGGGAGTCGGGCAGGTATATACGGTCCGGCTCCTTTTTGCGAGGAGAGATGATGTATGGAACGAGACAGCTATTCAGCATTTGCGTATGTGTATGATGAACTTATGGACAATGTCCCGTATGATGCGTGGGCAGAGTATCTTACGATGCTGCTTCGGAAAAACGGAGTTTTTGGGGGGCTGGTCTGTGAGCTTGGATGTGGGACCGGTCAGATTACGAGGCGGCTTTCCGAAAAGGGCTATGACATGATTGGAATTGACCTTTCCGAGGATATGCTTGAGGTGGCGAGAGAGCAGGAATATGAAAAGCTGGGGGAGGAAGAAGCTGCAGAAAACATGATTTTGTATTTGCAGCAGGATATGCGTTCTTTCGAGCTTTTCGGCACCGTTGCGGCTGTGGTCAGCATTTGCGACAGCATGAATTACATTACGGAGCCGGAGGAGTTGCTTCGGGTATTCCGACTGGTAAATAATTATCTGGACCGTGACGGTGTGTTTATTTTTGATATGAATACGGAATATAAGTACCGTGAGCAGCTCGGAGAGCGAACCATTGCGGAAGCAAGGGAAGACATCTGCTTCATCTGGGAAAACTTTTTTGATGAGAAAACGAAACTGAATGAATACGGACTAACGTTGTTTCTGCCGCTGGAAGAAGAGGGAAAGGAAAACCTCTACGAACGTTTTGAAGAGGTCCATGTGCAGCGGGCATACAGTCTTTCAGAGGTAAAGGAGCTTCTTTTGCAGGCAGGGATGAGGTTTGTGGCTGCATACAATGTACTGACGGAGGAAGAACCGGGCGAGACCTGCGAGCGCATGTATATCATTGCAAGGGAGGGTCCTCAGGAAGGAAAAATGTATTTGTAGAGAAACGCCGTATTATAATATTTACATGTTTATGATGTGAGGACAGCTATGGAACGGGAAAGTATGGGCGGAATACAAAAAAAAGAATTTCGAAAGAGGATGCTCAATATACGGGATACATTACCGCCGGAGGAACGCAGGAAGGCAGATGAACTGCGCATTGCACGACTGCTTTCCATGCCGGAATATCAAAGGGCGAAGCTGGTGCTTTCCTACGTCAGCTTTCGGAGTGAGGCAGATACACATGCATTGATTGCTGCTGCACTTTCTGAAAAAAAGGCGGTTGCAGTTCCCAGGGTTTTGGGACAGCAGATGTCTTTTTACCGGATTTCTTCTTTCCTGGATTTGGAAGAGGGCTATTTGGGGATTTTAGAGCCAAAGGAGAACTGTCCGCAGATTGAATTGAGTGAGTACCGGCCGGATGAGGTGTTCTTTTTGGTTCCGGGGGCCGCTTTTGACCGGTCCGGCGGAAGAATCGGGTACGGTGGAGGCTTTTATGACCGGTTTATGGAGTCTTTTCCGTGGCTTGGCAAAATTGCGCCGGCGTATACGGCTCAGCTGACAGAGTGCGTGCCACGTGAGAAACATGATTTTTGTGTGGACTA
>CALZBV010000197.1 GCA_945622055.1 uncultured Clostridia bacterium | reverse complement strand
CCGGAAATGGAGCCTCCCGGATTTAACTGCTCGCCTTCCAACGTAACGATACGAAGGGTATAATGGTACTTTTTAGCAAGGGCAAGTGCATTCTGTACGGTATCCGCAACTACGATTCTTCCAAGCAGGAAGCGAATTACCGTTGCAAACTTAGTCTCCGTACGAACCAGCTCAGCCGCAATACCAATTACACCGTTTTCACGTTTTACCTCCTCACTACCGTTTGCATTCTTCGCCTGAATCGCATCCAGCGGAAGGAAGGTGACCCGTCCGGCCTTGTTCTGCTTTAAAAACTGAATCATACGCTTTGCGGTGTCCTCGCAATCGGTAACGATATTCTGAATATTGCCTCCAAGTGCGGTTTCAATCGCAGTTTCGTATTTTTTATCCACCTGGAAAATATCAGCGACAACACCAAGAATTCCCGGTTCGTGGTCTTTTTGCTCCATCACACGACGAATTCCGTTCCCATAGCCATCGTAGCGCTCGGAAATATTTCGCAGTGATTCCGCACGGGACTGCTCACGAATGCATTCTCTCTGACAGTTCTCATACTCGTCCCGAAGCTTTGACGACTCTTCACGAATTACCTGAAGCCGTGCTTCCACAGCGCGGGTCTGCTCCTGTTTTTGGGCAATTCGTTCCGAAATCTCCAGAAGCTTCTGTTTTCCCGCCAGAACCTCATTTTCAGCTGTGGACTTTTCATTTTCATTCTTTAAGACACGCTGCGTAAGGGATGCCTTTTTTATCTGATTCTGTTCGTGAATCGTCTTATTGCGTAAAATATTTGATTTAATCGTTCCGTTTTGCTCTAAGAGGCGATAAACATCTTCCTTACGGTTTTCAATTTCATTTTCAATTCCGGCAAGCTCTTCGCGTATGCTTTCCAGCTTACGCTCGGCTTCCTCCCTTGAATCCTCCAGTCGGAAACGGTCGGACTCTACCTGTCCGGCATCTTTTTTATATTTATGAAGCTGTGTCAGCTTTTCTTCTCTTTCCTGCAGGACAACCGTTTTACGTTCTTTGTAATGGGTGTCACTGGCACGAATCGAGGAAATCTGCTCTGTCAAAAGCTTTATGTCGTTTTCCTGCTGCTGCATATCAAGCATCAGTTCATTTTTTCGTTCGGCATTAACCGTAAGTGCTTCTGCATTTTCTTCGCGCTGCTGTTCCAGACGCTCATACGTTTCCTTCGTTTCCTCATAAGCGGCTTCCGTTTGGGAAAGATCACCGGAAACAATCGTCAGCTTTTCCGAAAGGTCTTTTTCCTGGTCTGACTGCTTCTTCTGCTCCAGCAAAAAGGAGTTTACTTCAAAATGTTTCAGCTCCTCTTTTAAGCGCAGATACTCTCTTGCCGTTGTCTGCTGCTTTTCTAACGGTCCAATCTGCTTTTCAATTTCCGAAAGAATATCGGTAATACGTGAAAGATTCAGCTTTTCCTCTTCCAGCTGTTTCTGGGCCGCCAGCTTTCTCTTTTTATACTTTACGATACCGGCCGCTTCATCGAAAAGCTCTCTTCGTTCCTCCGGCTTTCCGCTTAATATTTTATCAATCTGACCCTGTCCGATAATGGAATAGCCCTCCTTACCGATACCGGTATCCAAAAAGAGCTCCTGCACATCCTTCAGACGGCAGTTGTTTCCATTCATCAGATATTCACTTTCTCCGGAACGGTACACACGGCGTGCCACCGTAACCTCGTCATAATCAACCGGAAGCTTATGGTCTGCATTGTCTAGTGTAATGGATACATACGCAAACCCCTGCGGCTTACGTAGCTGCGTTCCCGCAAAAATAACATCCTCCATGCGGCTGCCTCGCAGCTGTTTTGCACTCTGTTCACCAAGTACCCAGCGCACAGCATCCGCAACATTACTTTTTCCGGAGCCGTTCGGACCTACAATACCGGTAATTCCGCCCGGAAATTCAAATACTATTTTATTTGCAAAGGACTTAAAGCCCTGCACCTCAATGCTTTTCAGATACATATATCCTTCTCCTGTTACTGGTTTTCCTTATTTCGCAAGATTAGGACAGCCTTGTAGGCAGCCTCCTGCTCAGCGGCTTTTTTTGTTTTCCCGCTACCTGTCGCAAGAATCCGTTCTCCCAAACACGCACATGCTGTAAATCTTTTTGCATGCTCCGGCCCTTCTTCACTTAACAGCCGGTAGGATAAAGCCTCCTGATGGAGACTCTGAATCATCTCCTGAAGGATAGTCTTACTATCGCAAAAGAGTGTCTTATGCTCAATATCGGAAAGAACTGTTCTCTCGACAAACTCTTTTGCATTAGTAAATCCACCATCCAAATAAATAGCGCCGATTACTGCTTCGAATGCATCCGATAAGATGGAATTGCGTTCTCTTCCGCCCGTGACCTCTTCTCCTTTTCCAAGAAGCAGATAATCTCCAAGGCTGATTTCGCGTGCGCAAAATGCCAGAGACGGCTCACAAACCAGACTTGCACGAAGCTTCGTAAGCTCACCTTCCGGCTTATTGGGATAATTTTTGTATAAAAACTCGCTGGAAACCATTTCCAGCACTGCATCCCCCAAAAATTCAAGCCGTTCATTGTTTTTCTCACGTATCAGGTGATGCTCGTTTGCATAGGAGCTGTGTGTAAGAGCATGAGAAAGTGAAGAACGGTGAGTGAAATGATATCCGATTTTCTCTTCCAGTACAGTCAGCTGATCTCTCGTGTTATGATTCATATAGCCTCCTTTCAGCGATTCAGGGTAATAGAAAACGGGGTGCCGCTACGACACCCCATTCAAGTTCCCGTGCAAGCTTAGTTCAACGCACTCTTTATCTGCTCAACTGCATCAGCTACCGTTACGATACCCTCTGCAGCTTCATTTGGAATTTCAATATCGAATTCTTCTTCGATTCCCATAAGAATCTGAAATACATCTAACGAATCAGCACCAAGATCATCAACGAAGGTAGACTCCATAGTAATCTCATCCGCATCAATATTTAATACCTCACTGATTATTTTCTGTAATTTCTCGAATTCCATTTTCTTATCTCCTTTCCATTATTCTTCATTTACAACAACGCTGCTTTTGATTTTCTCATTAATGTTTTCTTCCTTAAAAGCAATACATTGCAGTATGGAATTTCTGATCTCAATGCTCTTGGAGCTTCCGTGTGTCTTAACCACAAGTCCCTTAAGTCCAAGCATCGGTGCTCCGCCGTACTTTTCCGTACTGAGATTTCCGATGGTTTTCTTGAGTGCAGGCTTAATTAACAGTGCTCCAAGCTTGCTGCGAAGTGAACTCATCAGTCCGGTATTAATCTGTTTTAACAGCATGGACGGAAGTCCTTCATAAAGCTTAAGAATAACATTGCCGACAAAGGCTTCGCATACGATGACATCTGCAGCGCCTGCCGGAATCTCTCTTGCCTCAATACTGCCGATAAAGTTAATCTCATTGCAGTTTTTTAAAAGCGGAAACGTTTCTTTTACCAACGCATTTCCTTTTTCTTCCTCAACTCCGACGTTTACAATTGCAACTCTCGGATTTTTAATTCCGACAACATTCTCCATGTACACAGAGCCCATCTTTGCAAATTGTACAAGGTGAGAAGAACGGGCATCAACATTTGCACCACAGTCAATCAAAAGTGATACACCATTTGCTGTAGGAATCAGCGGAGCAAGCGGTGGACGTTCCACTCCCGGAAGTCTTCCGATAATCAGCTGTGCACCTACCAGTACCGCACCCGTACTTCCAGCAGAAACAAACGCATCTGCTTCGTTGTTCTTTACTAAGGTCATCGCCTTAACAACAGAAGATTCCTTCTTGCGACGAACTGCCATAACCGGTGCCTCATCGTTTGAAATCACTTCTGCGGCATGAACAACGGAAATTCTGTTGGTATCATATGTATACTGCTTCAGCTCCTTTTGTATTACAGTCTCATCACCAACAAGTATAGCATGAATTCTGGCATCATCATTTACTGCCAGAACTGCACCTTTAATGATTTCTACCGGGGCATTATCTCCGCCCATTGCATCAACGGCAACTCTGACGATTGTCTGATTTTCCATTGGGATACTCCTTTCGCATCTATTACACACTATACTAAATCTTTCCTTAAAAATCAACCTCTTTTTCAAAAAAGCTTGTCGTGCAAAGAACGACAATTTCCTCAGCTGTTGGTTTTCTGATAAACAAAGGAACGGAACAGTTTGAAGCCGATTTCTGCCGGCTGAATAATCTGCTCTGTCGAACCCACAAACAAAAACCCTTCCGGACGAAGCGCCTGATTGAATTTCTTATAAATATCCTCCTTTGCCTCTTCCGTAAAATAAATCATGACATTACTGC
>CALZBV010000196.1 GCA_945622055.1 uncultured Clostridia bacterium | reverse complement strand
TCCCAGCCGAATGCCTGATATAATCTAGTATACTTCGGCGTAGAAGAAATGTACTCGTTACAACGAACCACATGTGTAATTCCCATCAAATGGACATCAATTACATACGCAAAATTATAGGTCGGGAATCCGTCTGACTTGATTAATATCATATCATCCAGCTCGGAATTATCAACCGTAATCGAACCATAAAGAGCATCCGTAAAGGTCGTCGTCCCGGTCTCCGGTGTGTTCTGACGAATCACAAACGGCACACCCTCTGCAAGCTTCTTTTCAACCTCTTCCGCAGAAAGATGCAGACAGTGCTTGTCATACTTCGTAATCTCCTTGTCTTCCGTACCCTCAATCGTTGTCTTTAAGGATTCCAGACGCTCCCTGGTACAGAAGCAGTAATATGCCTCGCCTTTTTCTACCAGCTGCTTTGCATACTCCATGTAAAGACCGCTCTTTACACGCTCACTCTGAACGTATGGTCCAACTCCCTTGTCCTTATCCGGACCTTCATCATGAAGCAGACCGGTCTTTTCAAGGGTACGGTAAATAATGTCAACAGCGCCCTCCACGAGACGCCCCTGGTCTGTATCCTCGATTCTTAATATAAAGTCACCGTTTTCATGCTTTGCGATCAAAAAAGCATACAGTGCGGTTCTTAAATTGCCGACATGCATTCTTCCGGTCGGGCTCGGTGCATATCTTGTTCTTATTTTCATCGTATTCCTCTTTTCTATTCTATGCTTAACCGAAAAAAACTTCTTCCTCCAAAATCAAAAAAACCCTATTCTTCCTCCGGCATATCCCAGTTGTGGTAAACCTCCTGCACGTCATCATCCTCATCCAGAAGATCCAGAATGCGGTTCATGCTCTTAATATCCTTTTCATCAGTCAGCTCGCCCCAGGTCTGCGGAATCATGGTAACCTCCGCGGAAGCCATCACAATGCCTGCCTTCAAAAGTGCCTCATGTACCTCATTAAAAGCATCCGGGTCGGTGATAATTTCAAAGCTGTCCTCTTCCTCGGAAAAATCCTCCGCGCCTGCATCCAGAGCAACCATCATCAGTTCATCTGCATCACCGGAATACTCTTCCTTTGCTACGATAATCTGACCCTTTTTATCAAACATATAAGATACGCAGCCGGTCGTACCCATATTTCCGTTCCCCTTCGTAAAGGCACTGCGCACATTTGCTGCGGTACGGTTTTTATTGTCAGTCAGTGCATCTACAATAATAGCAATGCCGCTCGGACCATAGCCTTCATAGGTAACATATTCATAATTAACATTACCGACATCTCCCGCAGCCTTCTTAATACCGCGGTCAATGGTGTCGTTCGGCATGTTGTTTGCCTTTGCTTTAGCAATAACGGTTGCAAGCTTGAAGTTGTTTGCCGGATCCGGTCCGCCTTCCTTTACTGCTACGGCAATTTCACGGCCGATAATGGTAAAAATCTTACCCTTTGCAGCATCGTTCTTCTCCTTCTTGTGCTTAATGTTTGCGAATTTGGAATGTCCTGACATACTTTCTCTCCTTTTATCTTTTCTCTTTCTAAATTCTTATTTTATTTTTCTTTATCATCTATCAGACGATGAAGCTTTTCCATAACTACTTCCGTCTCCTTTTCCGTACGGATTGCACACATAATTGTGTCATCTCCTGCAATACAGCCAACCACGCCATCTACCTGAAGCTCATCCAGAGCAGCGGCTGCGGCCATTGCCATACCGGAAACCGTCTTAACCACCATTATATTCTGAGCCTTTGCCATGGAAATAAAGGACTCTCTTAAAATACGGACATACTTTTCATTCATATCCGTATCACGATTCTTTAACACGATATACTTCTGGCGGTCGAGATCAATTGCAATCTTCGTCAGCTTGAGTTCTCGGATATCTCGGGAAATCGTTGCCTGTGTCACATTGTAGCCCGCCTGTTTTAAAAGCTCACCAAGCTCTTCCTGCGTCTCAATCTCGTTTTGCTCCACAAGCTCAATGATTTTGTTTTGTCTTCCTGTCTTCATTTTTCCCTCCAAACATAAGCTTCGATTATCATCCCTGATGCTCCAGCTTTTTATGTAACAAATCAAAAAAACTTCTGTCGTTCAGTCTGATAAAATAGGCCTTTTCCTCTGTTTTACAAATCTCCAGCCTGTCCCTTGCCGAAAGTCGTCTGGAATTCCAGCCGTCCACCGTCACAAGGGCTTCCTCCTCCGGTGCAGTCCTTTCCTCCCCGATTTCCAGACGTACCCGGTCCTCAGATGCAAGAACAATTCCGCGTGCGGTCAGGGAATGAGGACAAATCGGCGTAACTAAAATTGCCTGTGTTGTCGGAACTACAACCGGTCCTCCCGCAGAAAGATTGTATCCTGTGGAGCCGGTCGGCGTTGCAACAATCACACCGTCCCCCCGATACTTTGAAACCCTGTTCTCATTTACCAGTACATGTATTCCGATAATTCTTGAGATACCGCTTCTGCTTACAACCACATCATTCAGCGCGGTATCAAATTCCGCTCCGTTTACAAACACCTTCAGCATCATGCGTTCTTCGATACGGTACTGTCCGGAAAGAAGCTGTAAAAGTGCCGTTTCAATCCCATTCTGCTCTGCACTGGCTAAAAAACCGAGATGTCCGAGATTAATTCCGAACACCGGAATCCTTCTCGCTGCAAGCTTCGCTGCCGCACGAATCATCGTTCCGTCACCACCGAGAACAATTGCACAATCCGTATCCTCCGATACCGCCTCATCATAGGAAAACTGTTCTGAAAAGTCTTCCCAGCAGACATTGCTCTCCAGTCGATGCTCATGAAAAAAATGCAACAGCCTCTCAACCAGCTCTGCTGCGGCTTCTTTCCCTGCATTTGCAATAATACAGACTTTTTTCATGTGCACTCCTTTCTGCGTTTTCACCTTCAAGTAATCAGAGTATAACAAATATAGTCTACAACCAAAAAATTACAATGTCAAGAATAACTTACTTGTCCAGCTCCTCATGGGCTTTTTTCGTAATCCTATCTGCAAGGGAAAGAATCTGTTTTGCTGACTCGGAAAGCTCCCATCCTGCTTCCGCATTCTCCTCCTCTTCACTTTCCACGTCCGTTTCCATCCCTTCGGAAAGCTGATACGGCTTCCGGTTTTCCAGATAAAGCAGATATTCAATATTTCCCTCCGGTCCGCGAATCGGCGAAAACTCCAGTCCATGGAAATAAAACCCAAGACGGTCTGCAAAACAAACTACCGATTCAATTACCTCCATATGGGTTTCGCGCTCTCGTACAACACCCTTTTTTCCGACCTTTTCTCTTCCCGCTTCAAACTGCGGCTTAATCAGGCAGACCATGCGTGCGCCTTCCTTCATCAGACGCTGCACCGGACCAAGCACCTTCGTGAGGGAAATAAATGCTACATCAATGGACACAAAATCCACCGGTTCCCCAATCTGCTCCGGTGTCACGTGACGGATATTCGTTTTCTCCATGGAAATCACACGTTCATCCGTACGCAGCTTCCACGCAAGCTGATTCGTCCCAACATCAATCGCATACACCTTTACCGCACCGTTTTGAAGCATGCAATCGGTAAATCCGCCGGTCGACGAACCAACATCCATACAGACGGCTCCGGAAAGCTCCACCCCAAATGAGTCAACTGCCTTTTCCAGCTTGAACCCGCCGCGGCTGACATATTTCATGGCAAGCCCACGCAGTTCAATCTCGGCATTTTCCGGCACATTGGTTCCGGCCTTGTCCTCTCTTATTCCGCCGACGAAAACATTGCCTGCCATAATATATGCCTTTGCCTTTTCTCTCGACTCTGCAAGATTTCGTTTTACCAGCAATACATCCAGCCGTTCTTTTTTATTTTCTGCCATACCATATCTCCGTTTCAAAGTAAAAAGAAAGCTTTTTAATTCCGTTCAGACACCGTTTTCCTTCAGAATATCCACATCTCCATGCTCGATAAACCGGTCCGGTAACGCAATGTTTATTATTTTTACCAAACTTCCCTGATTTGCATAAAATGCAGAAATCCGCTCACCGATTCCCCCAAGAAAAACATTCTCCTCCATGGTAACTACCGTGTTGCAGGTTTTCGCCAGCTCAAGAAGAAGTCCGGTATCCATCGGCTCTAAAAATCTTAAATCAGCCACCACTGCAGAGAGATCATGCTCTGATAAAAGCTCTGCCACACGAAGTGCCGTTTCGGTCATGCTTCCCGCAGAAAGAAGTGCAACCCTGCTTCCTTCCCGAAGCACTCTCGCCTTTCCGTATTCCAGGGCAGTCGTTTCCGGTTCCACCGGATTGTGTGCCAGCCCTCTCGGATAACGGATTGCCACCGGCCGTTTCAGACCCACCGCATACTCCAGCATAT
>CALZBV010000195.1 GCA_945622055.1 uncultured Clostridia bacterium | reverse complement strand
AAGTATTATGTAGATTTCGATACCTGGGTAAGCTATGATGGTTACATTGATTACCTTTGTCCGCAGCTTTATTGGAGCAACGATCATTCCATTTACCCATACAATAAAATTTTACAACGTTTTGCAGATGCGGTAAAAAATCCGGATGTTAAATTATATGTTGGCGTTGGTGCATACAAAGCCGGAATCAAAACCGAAGGAACTGATTGGTACAAGAATCCAAATGTTCTGAAGAACATGATTACAAAAGGCAGAGCAACCGAAGGCGTTGACGGATTTATTCTTTTTGATTACAGCCACATTATGTCTAAGAAAAAAACAACCGCGATAAAAAACATGTTAAGCGTATTTAAGTAAAAAGCACTCTTCTTGGTAAAATATCATATTAAAATTGCGTTAAACTATGGTTTAGCGCAATTTTATTTTGCGCTCTTCTACTAAGAATAACCAAAAAAACCGGCAAAACAATTGGTTTTCCAACTGTTTTGCCGGTTCGTTGTTTTAGTTATTTACGGATAACCCTGTTTATCCAGCCTTACAAAACTTACAGCGTATGATGACAGGTACGAGCGATTACATCTTCCTGCTGCTTACGGGTAAGGTCAATGAACTTAACTGCATATCCGGATACGCGTACCGTGAAGTTTGCGTATTCTTCCTTTTCCGGATGCTCCATAGCATCAATGAGCTTTTCCGTACCGAATACATTTACATTCAGATGATGTGCGCCCTGGTCGAAGTATCCGTCGAGAACCTGTGCAAGGTTTTCCTTACGTTCGTTAACGGAATGACCAAGTGCATCCGGACTGATCGTCTGGGTATTGGAAATACCGTCTAAGGACCAGTGATACGGAATCTTTGCAACGGAGTTCAATGAAGCAATCAAACCATTCTGCTCAGCTCCGTAGGACGGCGATGCTCCCGGAGAGAACGGTGTGTAAGCAGCACGACCATTCGGCATTGCACCGGTTGCTTCACCATATACCACGTTCGAAGTAATC
This sequence comes from uncultured Clostridia bacterium, assembly GCA_945622055.1. GTDB lineage: Bacteria > Bacillota > Clostridia > Lachnospirales > Lachnospiraceae > SIG307. The sequence continues at coordinate 3,406 of CALZBV010000195.1, read as the reverse complement.
GTAAGCAGGGATGTGGTCGGCTCAGAATTACGATAGGTGTGTCTCTTCTTAATCTTCTCAAGGAAGGTCTTAAGGAGCCATACACCGATTTCATCTGCGCGGTCATCATCGTTACCATACTTCGGGAAGTCTCCTTCGATTTCGAAGTCTTTGGTGATGCCCTCTTCGTCACGGATAATCTTAACCTTTGCATACTTGATTGCACTTAAGGAATCGATTACATGGGAGAAGCCTGCGATACCGGTTGCGAAGGTACGACGAACATCGGTATCAATGAGTGCCATCTCAGCTGCTTCGTAGTAATACTTATCGTGCATATAGTGAATCGTGTTCAGCACATTTACATAGATATCTGCTAACCAGTCAAGCCAGAACTCGTATTTTTCAATTACCTCATCGTAATTTGCGTATTCGCTTGTAATGCGCTCCATCTTCGGTCCACACTGAATGCGATGTTTCTCATCAAATCCACCGTTGAACGCATACAGCAGCGCCTTACCAAGATTTGCACGGGCACCGAAGAACTGGATTTCCTTACCGGTCTGCGTTGCAGATACACAGCAGCAAATCGAGTAATCGTCACCCCATACCGGCTTCATCACATCATCGTTCTCATACTGAATCGAGCTGGTATCTACCGAAATCTTTGATGCATACTTCTTGAAGTTTTCCGGAAGTGCCGAAGAATAAAGCACAGTAAGATTCGGCTCCGGAGACGGTCCCATATTCTCAAGCGTATGCAGGAAACGATAGTCGGTCTTTGTTACCATGGAACGGCCATCCATTCCGATACCGCCAACTTCAAGAGTTGCCCAGGTCGGGTCACCGGAGAACAGCTGGTTGTAAGCCGGGATTCTTGCAAACTTAACCATTCTGAACTTCATAGTCATGTGGTCAATGATTTCCTGTGCCTCGGACTCCGTGAGTACCCCATTTTCAAGGTCTCTTGTAAAGTAAATATCAAGGAAGGTTGATACACGACCAACGCTCATTGCTGCGCCGTTCTGGGTCTTAATTGCAGCAAGGTATCCGAAATACAGCCACTGGCAGGCTTCCTTGGCATTTTTTGCCGGCTGGGAAATGTCGTAGCCATAAATCTTTGCCATTTCCTTCATTCCCTTAAGCGCCTTTATCTGTGCTGCAATCTCCTCACGAAGACGAATCACATCGTCATACATATTGCCACAACCGCAGTTTAAGAGGTCCTTTTCTTTTTCCTTGATAAGGAAGTCAATTCCGTAAAGAGCCACTCTTCGATAGTCACCAACGATACGTCCACGTCCGTAGGTATCCGGCAGTCCGGTTACAACATGTGTCTTTCTTGCAAGACGCATTTCCGGAGTGTATGCTGCGAATACAGCATCATTATGAGTTGTCATGTAATCGGAGAAGATGTGTACCAGCTCCGGGTTAATCTTATAACCATAGGACTCAGCAGCCTGGCAAGCCATCTTGATTCCACCGTACGGCATGAATGCACGCTTTAACGGCTTATCTGTCTGAAGACCTACAATCTGCTCCAAATCCTTAAGTTCCTCATTGATGTAGCCCGGACCATAGGAAGTAAGACCGGATACGACCTCTGTCTCACAATCTAACACGCCGCCCTTTGCTCTTTCTTCCTTCTGCAGCTTCTGAAGAGCCCCCCATAGCTTATTGGTAGCCTCTGTCGGTTCTGCAAGGAACGACTCATCTCCATCATACGGATGATAGTTTTTCTGGATGAAATCACGTACATTGATTTCCTCTTTCCAGATACGTCCTTCAAATCCATTCCACTGTTCGTAATTAACCATTTTTTATTCCTCCTTCTTTTTTGTCCGGTTATCCGGTTTTCCTTCTTCTGTTTTAAAACTAGATTGCTGCTAAAAGCTCCTTTTTTGATTGAACCCCGACTTTTCTGCTGATGATTTCTCCCTTCTGAAATACAAGCACCGTTGGAATACTTGCGATTTTGAAGGTTGCAGCCAGTCCAGGTTCATCATCCACATTTACCTTACAAACCTTCACCTGCTCCTCATGCTCCTTCGCAATTTCTGATATGACCGGCGAAAGCATTCTGCATGGGCCACACCATTCTGCCCAAAAATCAACCATTACCGGTTTATCAGAATTTGCAACTTCATCCATAAAATTCTGTGCCGTCAAATTCGTCTCTGTCATCTGTTCATCTCCTTTCCTTTTCTATCTGACATAAGAATAACAAAAAATGCGACCGGTTTCTGTGACCAAGTCGCATTTCTGGGAATAATTTAAAAAAAATTTTTATTTTTCTTTTTCATAACAAAATATCGGGCAAAAACAGATGCTCTGTTCATTCCGTTAACGCCTCCAGTGCCTCGATATCCTTGATTTCGATAACACCTCTGCGAATCTCTAAGATTCCCTCTGAAACAAATTGACGAAGCATTCTCGCAACTACCTCACGTGCTGAATTCACATTTTGCGCAATCTGCTCCTGCGTCATATGAATTACAGGGTCCTTTGTCCGCTGATACTCCTGAAGCAAAAAGGAGGATAGTCTCTGATCAAAGCGGAAAAACAATATCTGCTGCATCGTCCACATTACATTGGAAAAACGGGCCGTTGCAAGCTCATACATGTAACATTTTACTGAAAGATTACTCCTGGTTAATCGTGCAAAAACAGAAGCAGGAACAATCAGGATTTCCGAATCGGAAACAATCGTAAGCTGCGTATCAAAGCTGATTTGTGAAATAATACAGGATGCAGACAGAACACAGCTTTCCCCTTCCCGAATACGGAAAATCGTAATTTCTCTTCCCTCTTCCGAAACAATATAGGCACGCACTTCTCCTTTTACAACATAAATCATTCCAAGACAACTGCCACCCTTACAACTTCCATGCAGCAAACTACCGGCAGAATAATTTCGTAAAACTGCGGCCTCTGAAACCATTTTCTTCTCTTCTTCAGTCAAAGAAGACCAATACGGCAACTTTTCCACAAGCTTGTTCATCCAAACGCCTCCCTGATTGTTTCTTTTCTTTCATTATACACAGGAAGTTGTTGAAATACAAGCCTTTGAATTGCTTTTCGCATTGCTGGCTTCTTTCTTTTCCCCCCAGTATATCATCTCTTCTTTTTTATAAACCTTCTCTTTTGTAATTGAATATCCGGCGTAAACCGGTTATAATAGAAACAGCATAGAAAGAACAAGGAATATAGGCCGCTCTTTCCTATTGCGCAGGAAATCTTTTTCTGAAATACCTGTATTGGAGGTTTGTACTATGGAGCCACGGACTTATCATGAACAGACGAATATCAAAAATACAAAGCGTCTTCGTGAGCTGATTCACGACCTTCCGCCGTTTGTTACAACCTTTTTCCGTGGTATCGAACAGGTAACAGCCTCCCGTACCCGAATTGCGTATGCCTTTGACCT
>CALZBV010000194.1 GCA_945622055.1 uncultured Clostridia bacterium | reverse complement strand
ACAGCCGCAACCAGACACATAAACACCGCAATATACAGGGTATTCCCCCTAAGCAGGGAATTCTCTGCCCCGTACGGCACACATACTACAAGATACCAGCCGTAATTGGTTTTATCCGAAAAAACATTGTACTCTGCATCATCAGCCTTAAAATCGAAGGAATCGCCATAGAGCATAAAAACCTTGTTGACAAGCTCATAATAAAAATCCAGTTCTCTGTAATCCCTGCCGACAAATTCCGGCTGGGAATGTCCCACCATCATACCGTTGGCATCTACAATAAAGCTTGTCCCCAAAGCCTGCGAATTCATCTCCTCAATATACTGCTGTACCTCGTCCAGAGTAAAATCAATCCCCACGATAGTCGAACCGTCCGAGAGCATTTTGGAGATACTGTAACACATCTTTCCAGTGCTTGCATCAATATATGGCTTGGTAACGCTGACAGCACCCATACTCTTTTTTGCACCGATATACCACGCACGCTCATCAAGTACAAAATCCTCGTCCGGAATAAAATCATTGATGTAGAGCTCACCGTTATAGGCAGCATATGCGCTGAAACAGTTTCCTCCGGATCTTTGTTTGATGTCTTCGATGGTCTCGGAACAAAAATAATCCTCCAGAAGCCCTGATACATCTCCTTCCTCGGCAATCATCCGCTCTATCTGCATTACTACACTATCCAGCAGACACTCTGAGCTGTAAAGGCTTTTGTCTACCCGGACAGTAATGTTGCTGAGCCGCATCTGCCCCTCTGCTTCTATCCGTTTTGTTTCAGCATTCCTTACCAAAGCAATACTTATAAGGCTTCCCGCAAAAAGTGCAGCAACAATCAAGGCCAAAGTTACCATATACCGTATATTTAACTGCACACTTTTTTTCTTCAATACAACACCCCTTTTCCGTGGTTTCATAGCTACCACCATTTTACCACAAATAGCAATAAATGTGGAAATTATTTATAAAAAAACTGCAATACCAGACAAGCCCTCCGGCATTGCAGTTCATATGGTTTTCCTTCCTAAATGCATTTACTATAAACGCCCATGACTATTTATAACCCTTCCTTCGCATTTTCAAGAAACTTTCTGAGTTTTTCGCTCTTTGGTGTCCCGAAAACCTGCTCCGGCTCTCCCATTTCCTCAATGACTCCATCTGCCATATAAATCACCTTATCTGCAACCTTTCTGGCAAATTCCATCTCATGCGTCACCACAATCATCGTGCGGTCAGAAGACTTTAACCCGCGAATCACGCGAAGCACCTCACCGGTGAGTGCAGGATCCAGCGCACTGGTCGGCTCATCAAAGCAAAGGATATCCGGGTTTAATGCAAGTGCCCGCGCAATCGCAACACGCTGCTGCTGTCCGCCCGAGAGCTCACACGGGTATGCATTCTGTTTTTCCAAAAGACCGACCTGGGAAAGCAGCTGCTTTGCCGTCTCGGTCACCTGCGCCATTACCTTCTTCTTCTCTTCCTTAGAGGCTTTTCTCTCTTTTAAAAGCTCCTGCTCCCGAAGCTCCGCCGCCAACGTAATGTTGCGCAGAACATTGTACTGTGGAAACAAATGAAAGGACTGAAACACCATTCCAAAGTGAAGACGCTTTGCACGAAGCTCCTTCTCGGACCGGTTCGTTACGGTTTCCGAATCATACACCGTTTCACCGTTTACCACAATACTTCCCTGGTCCGGCTCTACAAGGAAATTCAGACACCTCAGTAACGTCGTTTTTCCGCTTCCCGAGGAACCGATGATTGCCACAACCTCGCCGCGCTCCATGGAAAAACTGATTCCCTTAAGAACCTCTTCTCCGCCGAAGCTCTTTCGAATATTACAAACTTCCAATACGCTCATAGTTTATCCCTTATAGTAATCCAGCTTCTTTTCAATCCGTGCGAACAATAATGTCAACGCACCGGAGACCAACAGATAAAACGCACCGATGTAGAAGGTCGGCCAGATAATTCCCTTCAGACCGACGATATCCTGCGCTGCCTTAGCCAACTCCACAACCGCAACAACACGGGCAAGTGACGTATCCTTTACCAGCGTAATGATTTCATTTCCCATCGGCGGTACAATCCGCTTAATTACCTGAAACAAAACGATCTTAAAGAAGATCTGCGTCTTAGTCATCCCGAGCACCTGACCGGCTTCATACTGACCAACCGGAATGCTCTCAATTCCACCGCGGTAGATTTCCGAAAAGTATGCTGCATAATTCACGATAAATGCAACCAGTACCGAGGAAAGCCGCGGAAGCGGCGCCGCCCCGAAAATCAGACCCGGACCATAGAAAATAATAATAATCTGCAGCATCAGTGGCGTTCCGCGGATAATCCAGACGACTGTTCTGGTCAGCCATCGGAGTGGCTTCAGCTTCGACATCGATCCGAAGGAAATAATCAGACCGAGCGGAATCGCTCCGACTAACGTCAGGAAAAAGATCAGCATCGTGACCTTAAATCCATCCAGAAGCTGCATTGTTACGTCAATAAATGACATGGTTCCTTCTCCTTTGTCCGATCCCTAAGGACCGTTTCCTGTCCTCTGCTTATTTACTTGAAAGCAAGGTTCTCTGTCATATCATACTTTTCTGCGATCTTTCCAAGCGTTCCGTCAGCCACAAGCTCATCCATGATCTTGTTCACCTCAGCAAGAAGCTCCTTATCTTCCAGACGGAAGCCGATTGCGTATTCCTCCGGCTTTAACTGGATGCTCTCAACAATCATCATATCTGCATAGTCAGTATCATCCTTTAATACAGCCTTTGCCATTATGTAGTCGATAACAGCAACATCAGAGGTACCTGCCTTAACCTCCAAAAGCGCATCCTTCTGTGCACCGGCCTTAATTAACGGATTCTCCTTTAAGATTTCGTCTGAAACAATTGCAGTCTCACCGGCAGAACCATTCTCGGCTACCATTTTTGCTCCCTTCATGGACGCAGTATCAGTATACTTCTCAGCATCAGCCTTGCGGATTACTGCCACCTGACGGTTACTAACATAAGCAGTAGAAAATGCCATGTTCTCCTTACGCTCCTCGGTTACAGTCAACCCGTTCCAGATACAGTCAATTGCCTTTGACTTTAATTCGGTTTCCTTCTGCTCCCAGTCAATCTCCTGGAACTTTGCCTTAACGCCAAGCTTCTCACATACAGCATTGGCAAAATCGGTCTCAAATCCGGTCAGTTCACCATTCTCATCATAATAGTTCATCGGCTCATACAGAGTGATACCCATGATCATCTCCTTCTTATCCTTGATGTACGCAAGGTCCTCTGTCTTTTTTCCACAGCCTGCCAATACAGAAAGGGAAAGCACTGCTGTCAGTAATAATGCGAGTTTCTTTTTCATCTTTTTTTCTCCTTTTGGTTGTTTTGTTTTGCCTGCCCCAACCCCAAACGTTTTCGCGCTTTAGAGAAATACAGTGATAGTCTCAGAAAGCACTGTTCCACGCGTCCTCATAGTACCATGAATGCCCGTCTTTGTCAAGCAAACCGTAAGACAAGTGTTTGACAAGAAAAAGGACCGCATTCCCTGCAGTCCTTTTCCTCTCTACACTACCGTAATTACAGATTCATCCACATCAAAGTCTGTAGCCCACAAAAAGAAAATGAACTACTTCCTCCGGACAGCTTATTCACCGGGATTAATATGCCTTGCCCCAGTAAACCATTGTCTTTGCCGGCTTTCCACAGCATACACAGGTCTTTGCAACCTCTTCCTGCGCAAACGGCATACAGCGGGAGCTGACGCCTGCCTGCTCCTTTAACGCATCCTCGCACTCGCGCTCGCCACACCACATAGCCTTGATAAAGCCCGGCTTGTTTGCTGCGATATCCATCATCTCGTCCAGGTTGGTAGCGACATACGTATGTGCATCGCGGTGTGCTCTTGCACGCTCAAGCAGCTCCTTCTGCATAGTAGCAAGCAGCTCGCCAACCTTACTTTCAAGCTCATCCAGAGCTACCTTAATCTTCTCACCGGTATCACGTCTTGCGATAACAGCCTGGTTTGCCTCAATATCCTTCGGTCCGATTTCAATACGAAGCGGAACACCGCGCATCTCATGCTCCGCAAACTTCCAGCCCGGAGACTTATCCGAATCGTCTACCTTTACACGGAAGCCCTTAAGAATCGTACCAAGCTCGTAAGCCTTGTCAAGCACTCCCTCCTTATCCTGACGAACAGGAATAATCACTGCCTGAACCGGAGCAACCGCCGGCGGAAGAACCAGGCCGCTGTTGTCACCATGTACCATGATTACTGCACCAATCAAACGGGTCGTCATGCCCCAGGACGTCTGATGTACATACTGAAGCTTATTTTCCTTATCGGTATACTGAATACCGAAGGCCTTTGCGAAGCCATCCCCGAAGTTATGGCTCGTACCGGACTGAAGTGCCTTACCGTCGTGCATCAATGCCTCAATGGTATATGTAGCCTGCGCACCCG
>CALZBV010000193.1 GCA_945622055.1 uncultured Clostridia bacterium | reverse complement strand
GAGGACTGGTCTTTGGGAAAGATAACCGAATACAACTTTACCATGCTTTCGGAACGGTTTCAGACGGAGCAACAGGAACTGGAAACAAGAATCCGGGAATTGCAGGAAGCTTTATGCTCCATGGAGCAGACGGAAAGTGATGCAGGGAAGTGGGTGGAACTGATTAAGCAGTACTCAAATCCCACAGAACTGACCGCCGAGCTTTTAAACACCCTGATTGAGAAAATTGTGGTACACGAAGCCGTAAAAAGCCCGGATGGCTGCCGGAAACAGAAGGTAGACATCTACTATCGCTTTATCGGAAAGAATGATTAAAAGAAACTCCCTGCGTGTCGGGATGCGGTACGCAGGGGAAGCAATAACCTTAACTATGGGAGAACGAGGGCGGGTATCCGGATATTGAGCTTTTGCCGTTGCTTGCCGATTTCTTTTCGGTTAGTACGGATGAATTGCTGGGGTATAAGCTTTCCGAACGCGAGGAAGAGATAGAGGCGATAAAAAGGGAAATGGAGCGGCTTTCCGAGGTCGGTACTTTGGAAGAAAGAATCAGCTATGCCAGAAATGCACTTTCCCGATATCCGTTTGAATGGAAGATAAAAGAGAATCTTGCATGCTGTCTTTTTTACTCGTGGCTTGATACACGTAATGATTCCTTTTTAACGGAAGCGGAAGCTTTATGTAAATCGATAATCGAGGAATGTAAGGATGAGGATACCCGTTGCCGTGCGATTGATACGTTGATTTCTATCTATAGGGAAACAAAGCGGACAGATAAGGCATTGGAGACGGTGAATCTGCTTGTTCCGATGAAATATTGCAGAGAGTTTGCAAAATCATCGGGAATCGGTGATGGGAATACGGAGGTTTATATTCAGGATGAGATTGATAAACTTACCGACTGTCTCGGAACTGCAATCACCAATTATGTGTTAGCAGAAGATCTTCCGAACGATGCTTCCACATGGGACAGGAAAATAGGGATGCTTCAGATTTCAAATGAGCTTTACCGGATGATTTACGGCGAGGATATGATGTTTTATCACGTCAGACTTTCGGGAAACTATTGGCTGATATCCACGTTCCAAATGTCGTCAGGTAAGGAGGAAGAGGCACTGAATTCTCTGGAAAGTATGTGCCACCATGCCGTAGAGTATGATAAGTCTTATCGAAGGAATCACGGGAAGAACTATTCCTCTGTATTCACGGATAAGCTGATTTATCCGGAACCGGGAAAAGAATTTCACGAATTAAAGGAACATACGGAGTGTTATGATAAGCTTGAACGACTACAGAACAAACGGTATGACAGCATACGTGGAAGTGAACGTTTTATTGCGGTAGTGAATTCCTTAAAAGAATATGCAAAGTAATTTTTTACCGAAAAACACTTGACTCTCCTCTTAACTGGAATGATAGTATGACAGTGCAAGGTACCTGCAATGTAGAATAAAAGGAGATTAGGATGTATAAAATTGGTGAGCTTTCAAAGCTGAGTCAGATTCCGGTGAAGACGCTGCGGTTTTACGATACGGAAGGAATTTTGCCTCCGGATGTGATTGATGAGTTTACGGGGTATCGGTATTACGGCGCCGCAAAGCTTTCGGACTGTTACCGGATTATTGCACTGAAAGAACTGGGGTTTTGTCTGAGCGAAATTAAAGAGTTTTTTTCATTGCCGAAGGAGAAGTTTTCTGAATTGATTGAGGCAAAGGAAGGTATCTGGCGTTGGGTGAACGGATACGTGGTTTGTAATCCGCGGTCAACCGCAAGCAGCTATGTGATTCAAAAGAAGGAAGGAATCGAGTATTTGCTTGTGCAGCGGAAGGTTTCCGAGGCATTTCTATATAATGGCCGGAAGGGCTGATTTCCGGGAAACGCTCTTGTCGGGGGCAGTTACTTCATGCTATAATAATTATGATACTTTTCATTCCGGTATAAGAACTATTAAGGAGGAAAAAATGGAGTACATCAGAGTTACAAAGGAAAATCTGGAACAGGAGCACATCTGCTGTGCGATTTCCAACAACAAGGATATTCAGGTATCTTCGAAGAAGGCATGGCTCGCAGAAAGGTTTGACGAAGGTCTTGTGTTCTTAAAGAGTGTAGAACGCGGGAAATGTTTTATTGAGTATATTCCGGCAGAGTACGCATGGAATCCGATTGACGCATGCGGATATATGTATATTGATTGTCTGTGGGTTGCCGGTTCCTTCAAAGGACACGGATATTCCAGTGAATTACTTGAGCAATGTATTGCAGACAGTAAGGACAAGGGAAAGAAAGGGTTGTGTATCTTATCCTGCGCCAAGAAGAAACCATTTCTTGCCGACCCGAAGTTTTTAAAATATAAGGGCTTTGCGGTATGTGATGAAGCAGATAACGGCATACAGCTCTGGTATCTGCCTTTTGAAGCGGGGGCTGAGATGCCAAGGTTCAAGGAATGTGCAAAACATCCGCATATTGAGGACAAGGGGTATGTGTTATTTTACACCCATCAATGTCCTTATAATGCGAAGTATGTGCCGGTTTTAGAAGAAATTTCGGAGGAAAAAGGAATCGCATTTCGGGCAATCCGGATTAAGGACAGAGAAGCGGCTCAGAATGCACCCACACCAATCACCACGTATGCCCTGTTTCATGACGGTGCATATGTCACGAATGAACAGATGAATGACAAGAGGTTTCTGAAGCTGATAAATGGGTAATCATGTTGTATATGACTGCATTGGGAAAGGTGCTTTGTGAGCCCTGGCTTACGGTTTGGAAAGAACACATTTTTTTAAGCCTGAAGAAGAAAAGATTCTCTTCAGGCTTTTTGTATTGTTTTTCATTTGCAGGGAATAGTAGTATGTAGTATAATAAAAATGAACGATGTACTGGAAATGAAACAGGAAATGTCTTATAATTACGGAGGTGCCCATGATTTATACGATGACGCTGAATCCGGCGTTGGATTACAATATGACCGTAAATGAGTTTCAAAAGAAGCGTGTGAACCGTTCGGTAAAGGAAGAGCTGATTCCGGGCGGAAAGGGATTGATGGTATCACGGATGCTGAAAAATCTCGGAGTGGATTCAACGGCATTTGGTCTGGTAGCCGGGTTTTCAGGAAAAGAATTGACGCAGATGGTACATGACCTCGGAATTCACACAAATTTTGTAACCCTGTCGGAAGGAATGACACGAATTAACGTGAAGCTTTGGGGCGGCATCGAGGGAGAAATCAATGCACCGGGACCAACGTGTGATGAGAAGAGTCTTCAGGCTTTGATAAAAAAACTGGAGGTACTGGATTCGGACGATACACTTGTTTTGGCAGGTTCCATTCCGAAAGGGCTTCCGAATGATTTGTATGCAAAGATATTTGAGCAGCTGAAGGACCGCCATTGCAATATCGTTGTGGATGCGACAGGGGAACTGTTAAAAAGTGTATTCCGGTATCGGCCGTTTTTTGTAAAGCCAAACCACCACGAGCTTTCGGAGCTGTACGGAGTGGAGCTCACAACACGGGAGGAGGTCTGGCCGTATGCGAAACGTCTTCGTGAGGAGGGTGTGAAAAATGCCTTGATTTCCATGGCAGGAGAGGGAGCAGTACTTGCGGCAGAGGACGGAAGTGTTTGGTTTGGAGAGGCTCCGAGCGGAACAGTAAAAAACTCTGTTGGTGCAGGCGATTCAATGGTTGCCGGATTTTTGGCAGGATATCTGAGTACGCACTCCTATGAAGTGGCATTTCGGACCGGAATTGCCTGTGGAAGTGGATCTGCATTCTCGGAAGCACTTGCAACCGGGGATGAGGTAAAAACGGTTGCAGAACGTGTTCGCATATGGAGAGTCGAATAAGCATAAGAAAATAAATTGACACCTTGTGGTCATTAAATTTATAGTAACATTACCAAAGGAGGAATGTTAAGTAACTGAACATGTTGTTAAATGTGATAAAATGTGTTAAAATGTACTCAAAGGAGTGAATGTAATATGAACACATCAAATATCACAAATTATAAGCCAAAAGATTTTGCTGAACTGTTAGGCGTATCTGTCAAGACATTACAGCGTTGGGACAGAGAAGGAACTCTGAAAGCAAATCGAACTCCAACTGATAGGCGTTATTATACTTACGACCAGTATCTTCAATTCAAAGGTATAAACACTGAAAATGATAGGCGTCAGGTTGTTATTTATGCCAGGGTGTCTACAAGAAACCAAAAAGAAGATTTACAGAACCAAGTCGCGTTTTTACGGCAGTTTTGTAATGCTAAAGGTATTATCGTAGACCAATGTATTGAGGATTATGGAAGTGGTCTTAATTACAATCGTAAGAAGTGGAACGAATTATTGGATGAAGTAATGGAACAAAAAATCAAAACCATAATCGTAACTCATAAAGATAGATTTATCAGATTTGGTTACGACTGGTTTGAAAAATTCTGTATGAAGTTTAATACAACCATAGTGGTAGTGAACAACGAAGAACTATCACCACAAGAAGAACTCGTGC
>CALZBV010000192.1 GCA_945622055.1 uncultured Clostridia bacterium | reverse complement strand
ATCCGCCTTGGTTGCACTGCTGTACATATGCGGGAATACAACAATCATGTCCTTTGCCATGCCCTGTGCAATCATATTGCCGAGCAGGATACGGAAGCCACTGTTGCCGTCACCGATCATCGAGGTCTCATTACCGAAAATACCGTGTAGCACATACAGCACCGGATACTTCTTCTCGGTCGTATAGCCTGCCGGAAGCAGAATAATCACTCTCTTGTCCTTCTGAATCGAATTTGCGAAATAGGTCGTTTTAACAATCTCGCCATAGGTTACATCTGCATTCTTTTTCTGAAGCTCTGCAGGACACTTTTCCAAAATCTCAATATTCTCCATCGTAATCTCCTCGTTTCCGTTAAAGATACAGTCTTCAAGCGGTTCCGGTGCCTTTGTCGGGATAGGAACCTTCGTTGGTGCCTTGGTTGGTGCCGTAGTTGCCATCGGGGCAACGGTTGACTCAATGGTTGGCTCAACGGTTGGCTCCGGTGTATTTGTCACCTCAGCACTCTTCGTAGGCTCCGGTGTATTTTCCGGTGCCGGTGTCTTTCCTCCGCAGGCGGTAAGAGACAGACAGGCTGCAGAAAGCATTGCAGCAACATATACTAAATGAGTTTTATAAAAATCGCGTTTCATTTTTCCACCCTGTAAATTTTATCATTAAATCGTAGAAATTTTAGCACGATTTCCACGATTTGTCAATAAAATTCATGTGTTGCTTTGCTTTCTATGCTTCAAACTGCGCCATATAAAGCTTGTAATACTCGCCCTTCTTTGCCATCAGTTCCTTTGCATTTCCTTCTTCTACGATTCCGCCACGGTCTACCACAAAAATACGGTCTGCCTTCTGAATTGTAGAAAGACGGTGTGCCACAACGAAGGACGTTCTGCCCTTTAACATCTGCTCAATGCCCTGCTGTACCAGAAGTTCCGTGTGGGTATCAATGCTTGAGGTTGCCTCGTCAAGAATCAGAATCCGTGGATTCGAAACCATTGTTCTCGCAAAAGCAAGCAGCTGTCTCTGACCGATGGAAAGTCCTGCGCCACGCTCCTTAATAACGGTATCATAGCCCTTTTCCAGCTTCATGATAAAGTCATGCGCGTTGACGATTTTCGCTGCTGCTTCCACTTCCTCATCTGTTGCATCCAGACGTCCGTAACGGATATTTTCGCGAATCGTTCCGGAAAACAGGAAGTTTTCCTGTGTCATGATTCCCATCTGCTTTCGCAGGCTTTCGATGGAAATGTCCTTTAAGGAATACCCGTCAATCAGAATATCCCCCTTCTGAACATCATAAAAACGGGAAAGCAAATTGACAATCGTTGATTTTCCGGCTCCGGTCGGACCTACAAGCGCAATGGTTTCTCCCGGCTTAACATGGAAGCTTACGTCAGAAAGCACATCCGGGTCCTCATCGTAATGAAAGGACACATGGGAAAACATGATGTCGCCCTGAACCTTTGGCAGTTCAACCGCATGCTCCGCGTCTGTAATCTCCGGTTCGGTATCCAGAATTTCAAAGATTCGCTCTGCCCCCGTAATATTGGTGACAAGCTGATTATAAAAGTTACTTAAATTCATGAGCGGCTGCCAGAACATGGCAATATAGCTGCCGAATGCCATCAGCGCGCCGACCTGTACCTCGCCCTTTCCGATTAACACAACACCGACCCAGTACATCATCATTCCGGCAATCCCCCAGCAGATATCAACAACCGGTCCGAATGCATCGGCATAACGAACTGCCATATCAAAGGAATCATAATGCTGCTGTAACAAATCATCAAAGGTTTCTTCGGTTTCATTCTCCGCAGAAAACCCTTGAATGACCCGCATTCCGGAAATATCCTCATGTAAAAAAGCATTCAGGTTTGAATTTTTCTTACGAAAAATCTGCCAGCGCTTGTGTGATTTGTACTGCACAAACCATACACCGATTGCCATCAGCGGCAGTGTGCTCATGGACGCAAGTCCAAGCTTTCCATTTTTTGCTATCATGATAATGACTACCGCAATCAGCGTAATCGCATCAGGAATAAACGTCGTTACGCTGTTTGCCAGAACATCCTTTAAGGAATTTACATCGCCCATCAGACGCGCTAAAATTTTACCGGTCGGTCTGCTGTCAAAAAAGCCAAAGCCCAGCGTCTGGATATGCTCAAACAGCTCCTGACGGATTTTTACAAGCACATCATTGGAAACCCTTGCCATCAGATACATTCTAAGCTTAATCAGAAGTATCATAAACAGGTTTAAGGAAATACCAAATATTCCGATTCGAATCAATCCATCCGTATCCTTATTCTTTACATGCACATCGATTGCACGCTCAATCAGCAACGGATTCATCAGGGCAATCGCTGTTGTTGCCGCCATTAAAACAAACACGATTGCAATTGTAAGCTTATATTGAAGCAGATACTTAAACAGACGAAACAGCGTTTCACGTTTTGTTTTGGTTGAAATCTGTTCATCCTGCTTTGTCGCATTCCGTGCCATACGTTACTCCTCCCCCTCTGTCACACCGTACTGTGCCATATAGGTCTTGTAATAATACCCTTTTTGTGCAAGCAGCTCCTCGTGCGTTCCGCGTTCAGAAATTTTTCCGTCCGATAAAACGATAATCTCATCCGCGTGGCGTACTGCAGAAATACGATGTGCTATGATTATTTTTGTAATGTCTGTAATCTCATTTAATGTTTGCTGAATCTTACGCTCCGTCTCCATATCAAGTGCCGAGGTTGAATCATCCAGTACCAGAATCGGCTTGCTTCTTGCAAAGGCTCTTGCCATGCTGATTCGCTGCTTCTGTCCTCCGGAAAGCCCGACTCCGCGCTCACCGATAACCGTATCAGAGCCCTGCTCAAGTTCTCCGACAAAATCAGCTGCCTGCGCTTTTGCAAGTGCCTCGGAAACCTCCTCGTCCAAAAGTGTGCTCCTGCTGCCAAGCTTGACATTTTCCTTTACCGTATCAGAAAACAGGAACACATCCTGCATCACAATCGAAACGCTGTTACGAAGAGTTGTAAGGGAAAGCTCCTTTACATCAACACCGTCCAGACAGACACGCCCCTCAGTTGCATCATAAAAACGAAGCAGAAGGTTGATAATCGAGCTCTTTCCGGCTCCGGTTGCACCCATGATTCCGAGCGTCCTGCCGGCAGGAAGTGTAAAGGTAATATCCTGTAAAATATCTTTTCCGTCAAGCGTAAGTGAAACATGCTCAAAGGCAACCGTTCCGGCAACCTCAGAAAGCTCTGTCGCGTGCTCCGGCTCATGAATGACCGGAACCTCATTGTAAATCTTATTAATTTTCTTTCTGGAGGCATACGCGGAAGCAAGCTCATTCGAAAGCCAGCCAAGCATCTCAAGCGGCCAGACTACATTGTTGCAATATTCGATAAAAGCGCCGAGCATACCAAGCGTCAGCTTCCCATTGATTACCATGATACCACCAAACAGTACGGCAGACAGCGGAAGTACCCTCGTAATCACCTGAAAAATCGGATTGTAATGAATCCAAAGCTTTTGCTGCCGCATGTTCAGCTCATAAAACTTTTTATTATGGCTTAAAAACTTCCCAATCTCATGCTTTTCTCTTGCAAATGCCTTTACCGTGCGGACACCTGCCAGATTTTCCTCGGCAACCGTATTCATCTCTGCATTTTCTTCGCTAATATCCTCATACACCTTTCCAAGCTTATTCTCCATACGAATAGCCAGAAACGCACAAATCGGAATTGCAATAATCGGTACAACGGAAAGCAACGGGCTAATGCGTACCATGCAGACAATAATCATGGTCATATGTACGACGACGTTGATGGAGAGCATTCCAATGTAGCCGAATGCCGCCTGAATATGGTCAACATCGTCCTTTACTCTTGCCATTACCTCACCGGTATTGTTGTTATCAAAGAAATTTACAGAAAGCTTCTGGATATGACGAAACAGCTTCTGCCGGATTTCGACGCTTATTTTGAAGCTCGTCACGTCAAACAAATATTCCTTCGTGTAACCGAACACCACTCTTCCGAGTGCCAGAACGATAATCATCAAAAGCGAATATTTTAATAAATAGGTTTGATTATTCCCGATTACATCATCGATGATTCGAATCGTAATCAGAGGATTAATCATATCAATGGAAATCTGAACCAGCAGGCTGATTACCGCCAGTGTATACGCCAGCCAGTGTTTTTTGAAATAGTAACTAATTTTGTTCATAACCCCTCCCAAATTATCCGATTCCTTTGCGTGATGGCTCCTGCTTCGCATTCCCCACTCACTTCGCGTCTTCGACGCTCAGTCGTGGGCGCGCTCGTATGCTTCACCGCTTTGAACGCAAGCGTTCTCGCGGTCTTCGCATTCTCGCTTTGCCATCACGCAAAAAAAGCCGACATGCACAAAGCACATCGGCCTAACTGACTTATTCTTTACAGTGACTTACTGAATACAGAACGAGGCAATCCCATATGTGATTCGCACAAAACCAACAGATGCAGTTGTAACTTTGTTAAAACGATTCTTTAAATTCATCATGGTTCTTACCTCCCTTTCTATATTATTTGGATTTCTCCTTCAGTAACA
>CALZBV010000191.1 GCA_945622055.1 uncultured Clostridia bacterium | reverse complement strand
TATATCCCATCGACCGCATTCTGTGAAGCGGAAATTGCATTTCGGAAACATTCTCCAAAAGCAGGCTCCTTGTCATAGCCCCCGAAGGTATACCACAGTCTTCCGACAGACTGACCTCCTGATACTGTACCACCGTAGCCGCCTCTGCAGGCACAGCCGCCGCACCGAGCAACCCGGAAGCAACAAAAATCCCGGCACCTGTCAGAATTCGTTCTATCTTTTTTCCCATACGGGAATCCCTCCTTATTTGTTACAAAATTGTTACAAGCTGTATTTGAATTATATCAGTTTGTCCCAGCTTTTGTCAACACATGCTATATTTTACCAAAATGCAGACATCCCGGACAAGTTCTGCTCTCGTAGAACAAAAGTAGCCTTTTGAACTCACCCAAGTTCATTCAGACGGCTTTCCACACCGTAAACCGCCACGGCACCATCTGCGGCTGCCGTAACCACCTGACGCAAATTCTTCGTTCTTACATCTCCTGCTGCAAACAACCCCGGAACACTGCTTTGGCAGTCCTCGCCCGCCACCACATAGCCGGTAGCATCCAGCCTGGCCACGTCACGAAGCAGCTCCGTATTCGGAAGCATTCCAACCGCAATAAACACGCCGGCTACCGCAAGCTCACGTTGTGCACCATTTTCCAAAACCGTCAGCTTTTCAACCATTCCGTTTCCCAAAATACTTTGCGGTACCGCATTTAAAACAAATTCAACATTTTCACAGGCACGAAGTCTGCTTACCAGCGTCTTCGCCGCACGAAATTCCTCACGACGATGAACCAGGTATACCTTTCTGCAGATTCTTGCAAGGAAAATCGCATCCTCAATGGCCACATCGCCTCCGCCCACCACTGCAACGTCTCTTCCGCGGAAAAAAGCGCCGTCACAGGTTGCACAATACGAAACACCGCTTCCGGCAAGCTCCTCCTCTCCCGGAATACCAAGCTTTCTGTGACCGGCACCGGTTGCCACAATGACCGTTTTTGTTTCAATTGCCTCTCCATTTTCAAGAACAACCGAAAAACTATTTTCCCCGCGTTTCAATTCCGTCACTTTTCCGTCCCGGAAGGAAACACCGCAGGCATCACAATGCTCCCTGAATTTCATCGCAAGGTCAAAACCGCCAATCCCCTTTAACCCCGGATAGTTATCCACCTCCGAAGTATTTATAATCTGCCCTCCGCTCATCAGTCCGCTTTCCAGAACAACATGGGAAAGCTCTGCTCTTGCTGCATAAATCCCGGCAGCCATTCCCGCCGGTCCTGCTCCGATAATCACGGTATCTAACATACTACTCTCCATTCCGCGTGTCACACACGCTTGATTTTTTAATCCTGACATGCTATAATATTCCAAAAGATGATTCACCCTGAAAGGAGGATGCGCATATGGATATCCCTTCTCTTTCAATTCAGCTTTCCACTGCAAAGGCGAACGACATGGTAAGTGTTGCGCTCCTTAAAAAAACGCTGGATACAGTCGAAGACAACGGTGAAAGCATGATTAAGATGATGGAACAGTCCGTCACACCAAACCTTGGCCAGAATATCGACTTGCGCGTATAAGTGCTTTGTCCATTCTGACAATCACGGTATAACCTTTTCGGTTATACCGTTTTCTTTTTCTGAAGCCCTTCTTAAACGTCCGGGGCTTCAAAGCTATAAAAACATCATCACAACACAGATAAGTACACCAATTACCAGTGAAGGTGTCACAAAATAAAACCCGGAAACCTGCTCCTCTGCCTGCACCCCTCCTGCAACCGGATTTTCATCTCCGGACACAGTCTCCGAAGCTGCCGGTGCGGTTTGTTTCTGCCGGAAAATAGCCTTAAGGTGCTCTTCTCTTCCTGATATCCTTGCAAGTGCACGAACCAGGAAAAACAGGACGATAACGGCAATGACCGAAGTAACAATGGTATACGGGAGCATTGTTACGACCTCACCGGTTCCACTGTTTAAATATTCCTCCAGCCAGTTTTCCGACTGAATCGGAAGCCCGTCGGAAAGCTCTTTCAAAAGCTCCATCGTCTTCGTATCCCCGGCAAGCTCTGCTGCAATATATTTGTTATGAAGCTCCTTAAGAAAATTGATAACCACATACAGTAATACCACAGAACGACCATTAATATACACGTGAATCAGCACCGATGGAACAATCGAACCAACTGCCTCATTCACAAGTGCAAAAAGAACACCAATGACAAACGCATATACAAACTGATTCAGATTCATATGCATCAGTCCAAACAACAGGGCAGATACCAAAGCCGCAGTGAGAATCCGTCCGCGGCGATACCCCTGGTATACCACACCACGATACACCAGCTCCTCGCAGACTGCCGGTTCCACCGCAATCACAAAAAATGCAATCAGAAACGGGTACTTCACTACAAGATCCGCCATATACCCGCCAACCTCATTTTGGGTAAACAGCTGGGACAAGAGATTGAACAGCTCTGCGATTTTATCAATACAAATAGCAATCGGAATCAGCAGGAGCAGCTGCTTTACCGATATTTTACGGACACCGATGCTCTCTCTTATACTCTTTCTCTGCATAAGCAGAAAAACAACGCCCGGTAAAACAAGCAACACCTCCGTAATAAAATGAAGCGCCATAATATCCGAAACACCCAGAATTACAAAACCATATATCAGAAACTGCGCACATAATATGCTCAATAAAAACACACGATTTGCAAAAACCGCACCTCGCTTCTTCATGCCTTTTCCTCCAAACTACAATTTCAAGGGTGGTTTTCCGGCTTCACTTTACAAAATAGCAAAACAGCACCCACACTATTTCATTATACAACTTTTTCCATAGTCTTTCTAGCTTTTTTTTAAATATTGTGATAGAATAAGCTTGTTCGTTTGAAAATCCTGCAAAAGTGAGGAATTTTTATGTATTCATTTGAATCCAGAGTACGTTACAGTGAGGTCGACCCTTCGCTGACTATGACTTATCCGTCTGTGATAAACTATTTTCAGGACTGCTCCACATTTCAGTCGGAGGAACTAAACATCGGCGTCCGTTTTTTGATGGAACAGCACCGTGTCTGGCTGCTAAATTCCTGGCAATTAAAGTTCCAGCGTCTGCCGGTGCTTGGAGAAAAGATTATCATCAGCACCTGGCCGTATGAGTTTAAGGGAATGCTCGGCTTCCGTAATTTTTTGATTTCAGATGAAGCCGGTGTGCCTCTCGTCGTTGCAAACTCCGTCTGGGTTCATGTCAACACAGACACCGGTCTTCCGGCAAAGCTTCTGCCGGAATATGAACAGCTGTATCAAAAGGAACCGCCATATCCTATGGACTATGCTTCCCGTAAAATACAGGTTCCGAAGGAGCTGGAGTTTCAGTCCGCCACACCGATACCGGTAACGGTGTCTCATCTTGACTCCAATCACCACGTAAACAACGGCCAGTACATTGCCATGGCCTGTTCTCTTCTGCCGGAGGGAACTGTCACTGCCCTTCATGCAGAATACAAAAAACAGGCATTTCTCGGAGATATCATTTACCCAAGACTTGCCCGGAAGGACCAGACGCTCTATGTGCTTTTGTGCAATGCAGCCGGTGAGCCTTATGTCATTACCGAATTTACCCTTGAAAGGAACGAGCTATGATTATTCTTGGACAGGTGCAGACCCTTACTGTCTGCAAATCAACCGAAAACGGTGTTTACCTCACGAGTCCTTCTGACACCTCCTACATTGCAGCTGAAGAGACCGCTGCTCTTTCCGAGGAGCGCATTCTGCTTCCGCGTAACCAGGTTCCGGCCGGCACAAAGCATGGAGATGCGATTCGTGTCTTTGTTTACCGCGACTCTGAGGACCGCGCGATTGCAACGACTACCATTCCCCCGCTTACGCTTGGCGAAACCGCAGTTCTTACCGTAAAGGAGACCTCTTCGATTGGCGCCTTTTTGGACTGGGGTCTTGCAAAAGACCTCCTGCTTCCGTTTAAGGAGCAGACAGTCAAGGTAAAGCAGGGCGAACAGGTTCTGGTTGCTCTCTACATTGACAAGAGCAATCGCCTCTGTGCCACCATGCACGTATATGACTATCTCTCCGGGCATGCACCGTATCAGAAGGACGACCGTGTTTCCGGTATCGTTTATGAAACCATTGAAGAATTCGGCACCTACGTTGCCGTTGATTCCATTTACTCCGCAATGATTCCGCGCAAGGAGATCATCACGCCGCTTCGTCCGGGCACCACGATATCCGCCCGTGTCACAAAGGTATTAGAGGACGGTCGCCTTGAGCTTAGTCTCCGTGAAAAGGCATACCTGCAAATGGATACAGACTCGGCTCACGTTCTCGAACTCTTAAAGGAAGCCGGCGGCTTCCTTCCGTACCACGACAAATCCAATCCGGAAGCAATCAAAGCAAAGTTCTCCATGACGAAGAACGCATTCAAGCGTGCAATCGGACACCTTTACAAGGACGGCGTCCTCACGCTGGAAGAGAACGGCATCCGTTTGAAGTAGTTTTAGGGCTTCCTCCATATCTAAAATAAACACGCCCGCCATGCATAATCGACCGGTTATACATGGCGGGCATCCTTGTACTTAT
>CALZBV010000190.1 GCA_945622055.1 uncultured Clostridia bacterium | reverse complement strand
ATACAGGCGGTTCTGAACCGGGAGAAGCTGTATGTTTTAACGGAGGAGTCCGGCAATATAGGAATCTATGTATCGGAGGCGGACGGGTCGAACCGGAAGCTTCTGGCGGAGCTGCAGAATGCATATTTTAGATCAAGCTTCTCAACACAGTTTTATGACAACAAAATTGTTATGATTGTTGCGGCAAAGGAGGTTACCAAAGCAGAGGACGGAACGATGGAGATAACCTCTCCACGCAGATTGGTCTGCATCGATTGTGAAACCGGGAATGTCCTGGACTCCGATAAAAGATGGGATAACCCGCCAGAGCTGTACTCAGTAGACGGGGATGTGGCGTATGTTTCAGAAAGATATACGATTCAGGAGGTATTTAGTCTGTATACGGAGGAGGAACTGAACAACAACCCGGAGCTGGTTCGTCCGTACCAGAGGGAAAGTCTCTGGCAATGTTCTCTGACAGACGGGACTACTACGGAGCTTTTTGCGGGAAAGCTTGGAGCGGATTATTCTGTGAACGGCGTGAACAAAGAAGGGGCAGTCCTGATTGAGCATAAGTTAAACGAGAAATCGAAAATCATTTATTATTCCTTTGCCACGCAGGAAGAAAAAGAAGTTCCCCTTGAACCCGGTATTGAAGGTGTAAAACTGTTTCTGATGGAAAAAGGAAGTGTATTGTTTACCAGAAGCATAAAAAAAGTAAATGGTGAAGATAATGAGCTTTATCGTTATTACTGTGACAGCGGAGAGGTAAAAACGCTGAAAATCGATGCTTCCCTGATGCCGGTGAGGGTGCTTGGGGGAAAGCTGTACTGCCTGAAGGATGGCATGACAACAGTGATGTCGCTGGAGGATGTCTTAAATGGAAAATGCGAGGTGGTCTACCAGATGGAACGTAACATCTATCAGACGAAATGAGACATCTGTCAGAATGGGATGGGAGGAGAGCAAAGTGAGAAGAGGACTTGCTGTACTGCTGCTGATGATGGTTTGTCTTCCGGGCTGCAAAAAGACGGCTGAGGAGACAAAACAGATAGAAACTGCAATTATCTACGAACGTGGGCAGGGTTTTTCTGAGAAAGGAATTACTTATATTAAGGATTCCGTTGTTCAGTTTACGGATTTTGCGACAGGAGAGACGATGCCGCTCTGCAGCCGGCCAAACTGTGCCCACAGAGGGCTCACGGCGGAAGAAGCCGGGAATGGTGCAGAGGGCTGTATGGCGTATGTGGAGAATGCATACCAGGCGGTTCTGTACCGGGAGAAGCTGTATGTCTTTACGGAGGAATCAAACCGGATTGGAATTTATGTATCGGATGCGGACGGGTCGAACCGGAAGCTTCTGGCGGAGCTTTTGGATTCACATTTTCTCTTTGGCTTCTCCACACAGTTTTATGATAACAGAATTGCCATGCTTGTTTCAGAACGGGAGGTTTCCAAAGCAGACGATGGCACGATGGAGATGAAATCCCTTCGTAGACTGGTCTGCATTGACTGTGAAACAGGGAATGTTCTGAACTTTGATAAAAAATGGGAGCAACCGGTCACCCTTTATGGAATTGACGGGGATGTGGCCTATGTTTATGAAGCATATACGCTTCAGGAGGTATACAGTCTGTATACGGAGGAGGAGCTGAAACAGAATCCGGAGCTGATTCGTCCGTATCAGAGGGCATTTCTCTGGCAGTGTTCACTGACGGACGGGGTTACCACCGAGCTGTTTGCAGGAAAGCTTGGTGCGGATTATTCTGTGAGCAGCGTGAACCGGGCAGGGGCAGTTCTCAATGTGCACAAGCTGCACGAGGAAGAGAAGAAAGCTTATTATTCCTTTGACACGCAGGAAGAAAAGGTGATTCCTCTTGAGAGTGATGCCAGAGTACTTCAGATGGAAGACGGAAGCATTTTGTTTTCCAGGGCAGAAAATACCGGAAACGGTACAGAGGGTGCGATTTACCGTTATTTCTGTGACAGCGGGGAGGCGAAGAAGCTGGAAATGGATTCTTCCCTGGTGCCGGTCCGGATGCTTGGGGGAAAGCTTTACTGCCTGAAGGACGAAATGACAACGGTGATGTCTCTGGAGGATGTCCTGAACGGAAAAAACGAGGCGTGCTATCAGCCGAAACGCGTCATTTACCAGCAAATGAGATAGGAGGAGCGTATGGAGGACGGGGTTGTACTGGAAGTATCCAGTCTGAAAAAACGCTATGGAACACACTATGCCCTGAAGGGAATTGATTTCAGATTTACCGAGGGTGTTTACGGTCTGCTTGGCCCGAACGGGGCAGGCAAATCGACACTGATGAATCTGATTACGGACAATCTGACGGCAGAGGAAGGCAGCATCAGCTTCTGCGGAACCCCAATCGGAACGCTTGGTGAAGCGTATCTGAAGGAAATCGGATACATGCCGCAGCAGCAGAATTTGTACCGGAATTTTACGGGAACGCGTTTTTTGTACTATATGGCCGCACTGAAGGGACTGGAGAAAAGGGAAGCAGCGCGGCAGATTACGGAACTGCTGAAAATGGTGAATCTGACGGAGGCAGCAGACCAAAAAATCGGGACCTACTCCGGAGGCATGAAGCAGAGAATCCTGATTGCACAGGCACTTTTAGGCAATCCGAGGATTGTGGTCATGGATGAGCCGACGGCAGGACTGGACCCGAAGGAGAGAATCCGGATCCGCAACATTATCTCACAGGCGAGCTTTCAGAAGATTATCATTGTGGCAACGCATGTGGTGTCGGACATTGAGTTTATTTCCAAAGAGATTCTTCTGTTAAAAAAGGGAGAAATCGTAGAGCACGGAGCGCCGGAGGAGCTGCTTCATCTGGTGGACGGGAAGCTGTATGAGGTGGAAACGGACCTTGCGGGACTTTCAAGGCTGGAACAAAGCTACCAGATTGTAAATGTTTCGAAATCGTATGACACGGTTACCGTCCGGCTTCTTTGTGAAAAACCGCCGGAGGGCTATGTGCTTAGCGTGCCGAAGGCGAACCTTGAAGATGTGTATTTATACCGCTTTTGTGAGGAGGAAAAATGATTCAGAAGGAATTTAGCCGTGTATTTGCAACACGCAGAATGCTTTTGGTGTTCCTCCTGTTTTTGATTCTGGAAGGACTTCTTCTCGTGTATGATGAGAAGAAGAACAACAGTTATTCTGCAGAGGCATACCGTGGCGTCTGGACGGAGCTTGAGGCACGGACGAAGGATGAGGGTACGGAAGAGACACTTACATATCTTAATACCCGGATTCAGACGCTTGATTTTCTGGATACCGTCACAAGCTTTGACATGGAGGCGGAGGACGGGGGCTTCGGGGATGCAGGAGACGGGTTTGACTATCAGATGTTTCTGGAGCTTCAGTATCCGGACCTTGATATCAAAGAAGTGCTGGAACAGTACCATGCGGGAGAAATTGTGCTTCATACGGAGCGCCCTTTTACGGAAAAGGGACTGTACCAGGCTGTTGCAGCCGAATACCGGAATTCGGTATCGTACCCGGAATATCGGGAAAGTATCATTGCGGATGCAGAGAAAATGCTGCGTTTTCCTGTTTTTTCAAAGCCGGGAACCTTTGGGTACCGAAATATTGAAGCAACACTTGAAAAGTACAGCAGGCTTCCCGAAATCAATGTAACGGCGACACCTGCAAAAAGTGTATCCGTTTTGTTTCAGGGAAGTATTCCGGGAATTCTTTTGCTGTTCTTTACCCTGTACCTTTGTGTCCCGTTGTACCTTGAGGAAAAGGAGGAAGGGACGCTCCGGATTACCAGAACCTGCCCGAAGGGAAGAAGGGCACTGGCAGGAACCAAGCTGGCAGTGCTTTTTCTTGGCATTTTTCTGATGCAGTGCCTGTTGTATGCGGTGCGTTTTCTGGTTCTCTGGAAGCTTTACGGTTTTCCGGAGCTGTCACGGAGCATACAGTGTGTCAGCGGATTTGAAAGCTGTGTGCTGCCGGTGTCCATTGCAGGATACTTTCTGCGTATCTTTTTCTTTCGCTATGGTATGCTCTGCTTTTGTGCCGTCTACATGGTGGTTTTCTGCTCTGTCTGCAGCAACACAAAAAGTGCATTTGCCTGCATACTGGGATTTTTTTCCGTACAGGTGCTGTGCTATTATGCGGTATCTGCAAATGCGTCTTATGGAGCGCTGCATTTTCTGAACCTGTGGGGAATGCTCCGGTTTGATCCGGTCGGCACTTACCTGAACCTGAATCTGTTCGGCAGGCCGGTATCCTGTCTTTTTATGATGCTTGTCACTGCAGGAACCGGACTTTTGGCAGGTGTTTTTGCGGAGCAGCGACTGTTTTGCAGAAAGCCTGTGACCGGTAAACGCGGCGCAGAAAAGAAGCAACGTTTTGGAGGAAAAACGACATCGCTTTTGTTTCATGAGGGCTGGAAGATTTTTTGGGACCAGAAAATCGGAATCATTCTTCTGCTTGTACTGGCGGCACAGTTGTTTTTGTGCTTCAACTCCCAAAAAACGTTTTCTATAGACGATGCGTATTACCGGTATTATATGGAAAAGCTTGCGGGGCCGCTGACGCCGGAGAAGGAGCAGTATATAGAAGCGGAAAAGCTTCGGTTTGAAAAGCTGCA
>CALZBV010000189.1 GCA_945622055.1 uncultured Clostridia bacterium | reverse complement strand
GGAGTATAAATAAAAGGAGAAAGCATGATGACTGATAAAGAAATATGCGGATGCTGTGAAAAAACGACAGCCCGCACGGAGGAAGAACGAAAGAAACTGATACACCGTCTGAACCGGATTGAAGGGCAGATTCGGGGGATTCGGGGGATGGTGGAAAAAGATGCTTATTGTGCGGATATATTGGTGCAATCCGCCGCTGTGAATGCTGCGGTCAATGCTTTTAACAAGGAATTGCTGGCACATCACATCAAAGGTTGCGTTGCCAGAGATATCCGTGAGGGTAAGGATGAAGTAATCGATGAGTTAGCTGCAACTTTGCAAAAACTCATGAAATAGAAGGAAGTGAATCAATTATGGAACAATATACAGTAACCGGTATGAGCTGTGCCGCCTGCACAGCCCGGGTGGAAAAAGCGGTATCGGCTGTGCAAGGAGTTACTTCCTGCTCGGTGAGCCTGTTGACCAATTCCATGGGCGTGGAAGGAACCGCATCTGCCGAGGAAATCATAGCGGCGGTTCGTGATGCGGGATACGGAGCAGCTTTGAAAAAAGAAAATAAAGGGCAAACCACGCATTTATCCTCCGGTGAGGATGCGCTGAAGGACAGGGAAACTCCTGTGTTAAAAAAACGGTTTATCACCTCTCTCGGCTTTTGGATTGTACTTATGTATGTTTCCATGGGGCATATGATGTGGGGCTGGCCGCTGCCTCCGTTTTTTGATGATAACCATGTGGCAATGGGGCTTTTGCAGCTATTGTTAACGGTTATTATTATGGTGATCAATCAGAAGTTTTTTATCAGTGGCTTTAAAAGCTTGTGGCACCGTGCTCCGAATATGGATGCATTGGTCGCATTAGGGTCTGCGGCAGCCTTCGTCTACAGTACAGTTGCCCTGTTTGCAATGACGGATGCACAGGTCAAAGGCAACGAAGCTGCTGTGATGTCATATATGCACGAGTTTTACTTTGAATCAGCAGCAACGATTCTTGCACTGATTACCTTAGGAAAAATGCTTGAGGCACGTTCAAAAGGGAAAACTACTGATGCGTTAAAGGGGCTGATGAAGCTGGCTCCAAAGACTGCCACGCTTCTGCGAGATGGTGCAGAAATTACTGTGCCCATCGAGCAGGTGGCAAAAGGAGATATATTTGTTGTTCGTCCCGGTGAAACTATTCCTGTGGATGGAACTGTTTTGGTCGGAAACTCTGCAGTAGATGAATCCACCCTGACAGGAGAGAGTATTCCTGTAGACAAAGCGGTCGGGAGTGTAGTTTCCGCGGGAACATTAAACCAATCGGGTTATATACGCTGTGAAGCGACAAGAGTAGGCGAAGACACTACGCTTTCGCAAATCATTCAGATGGTCAGCGATGCGGCTTCAACCAAAGCACCGATTGCCAAAGTCGCGGACAAGGTGTCAGGTGTATTTGTTCCTGCCGTTATCACAACTGCTGTGATAACCGTTATTGCGTGGCTTCTAGGTGGACAGACAACAGGATTTGCTTTGGCACGAGGAATATCTGTATTGGTGATTAGCTGTCCTTGTGCGCTCGGTCTTGCGACACCTGTTGCTATCATGGTGGGCAATGGAATGGGTGCAAAGAATGGTATTCTCTTTAAAACAGCGGTATCTCTGGAGGAAACGGGAAAAACACAGATTGTGGCACTTGATAAAACAGGAACAATTACCCGGGGAGAACCAGAGATTACGGATATGATTCCGATAAACGGCAAGAGTGAAACGGAACTTTTGGCAATTGCCTATGCGTTGGAGAAAAAAAGCGAACATCCGCTGGCAAGGGCAATCAATCAGATAGCCGAGCAGGATAGGCTCTCGGCAGACGAGGTTGAACAGTTTCAGGCATTGCCCGGAAATGGACTAACAGCATTACTTAATGGTACTACTTTGTATGGTGGCAGTTATCAATTTGTAAGCGAAAAAATACAGATGTCTGATGAGATAATAGCAAAGTCCGAGCAGCTCTCGGAAGAAGGGAAAACGCCGTTGTTTTTTGCCCGTGACGCTGAACTTTACGGTATTATTGCTGTGGCAGATACTATCAAAGAGGATAGTCCTCAGGCAATTAAAGAAATGCAGGATATGGGCATCCATGTGGTGATGCTGACCGGTGATAACGAACGCACGGCTAAAGCTATCGGGGCGAAGGCAGGTGTGGATGAAGTAATTGCCGGTGTACTTCCTGATGGCAAGGAAAGTGTAATTCGTAATATGCAGCAAAAAGGAAAGGTCATTATGGTCGGTGATGGCATCAATGACGCTCCTGCACTTACAAGTGCTGATATTGGCATTGCCATTGGTGCAGGTGCAGATGTTGCAATTGATGCAGCAGACGTGGTGTTAATGAAAAGCTGTCTTTCTGATGTACCTGCAGCCATCCGCCTAAGTCGTGCAACACTGCGCAATATTCACGAAAACCTGTTTTGGGCATTTTTCTACAACATTATCGGTATTCCACTGGCAGCAGGCACGTTTATCGGAGTGTTGGGTTGGCAGCTCAATCCAATGTTCGCTGCGGCAGCCATGAGTTTGTCCAGCTTTAGTGTAGTCGCTAACGCACTGCGCTTGAATTTCTTTCAGATACATGATTCCAAAAGGGATCATAAAATCAAAAATAAATTAAAAATCACAATGGAAAAGGAGACAAAAATTATGAAAAAGACACTGAAAATCGAAGGTATGATGTGCGGACATTGTGAGATGCACACAAAAAAAGCTCTGGAAGCAATTGATGGTGTGACGGAGGCTTTGGTCAGTCACAAGACAGGAACCGCTATTGTAACGCTTGAAAAAAATGTCTCGGACAATGTTCTTATGGCTGCTGTTGCCGATCAGGGATATCAGGTAACAGATATTCAATGATAAATTGAACCCCATCCGCAACGAATGCCGCAGATTTCTCTGCGGCATTCGTTAAATGCATAATAAAGTAATACCGGCAACACATTTCCGCAAACAATTTGCAACCACGCTTCTGAGAAACGCAGTAATATCAACACTTCTGAGCGTTTTTCTCCTATTCAAACTCAATCGTTCCGGTCGGCTTCGGTGTGAAGTCATACAGAACTCTGTTTACCCCCGGAACCTCATGTACAATACGATCTACGATATGGCACATAAGGTCATACGGAATATTCTCAACCGTTGCAGACATTGCATCGGTTGAATTTACGGCACGAACGATAACAGACCACTCAAAACTTCTCTTGCCGTCCTTGATACCTGTCGACTTGAAATCCGGAACCACGGTAAAGTACTGCCATACCTTTCCTTCCAGACCGTTCTTTGCAAATTCCTCACGCAAGATAGCGTCTGACTCTCTTACTGCCTCCAGTCTGTCACGGGTGATTGCCCCCGGACAGCGCACACCAAGACCCGGTCCCGGGAACGGCTGACGATAGACCATTCCATCCGGAAGTCCAAGACGCTTTCCTACCATACGAACCTCATCCTTGAACAGAATCTTGACCGGCTCAACCAGTTCAAATCTCATATCCTCCGGAAGTCCGCCGGCATTGTGGTGTGCCTTGATGCCTTTTTCGCTTTCCAGAATATCCGGCCAGATAGTCCCCTGTGCAAGAAACTCGATTCCTTCCAGTTTGCGTGCCTCTTCGGCAAACACCTCGATAAACTCACCACCGATAATCTTACGCTTTTCCTCCGGCTCAGTCACGCCTGCAAGCTTATCAAGAAAACGATCCGTTGCATCAACATAAACGAGATTTGCCTTCATTTGATTTCTGAATACTTCAATTACCTGCTCCGGCTCGCCCTTACGTAAAAGACCGTGATTTACATGAACCGAAGTAAGCTGCTGTCCAATTGCCTTAATCAGCAGTGCTGCAACTACGGATGAATCAACGCCACCGGAAAGAGCAAGAAGAACTTTCTTGTCTCCTACCTGCCTGCGAATTTCCTCCACCTGCTTTGCAATAAATGCGTCTGCAAGTTCCGGGGTTGTGATACGTACCATATTATCCGGACGTCTGTCGTTTGCCATTATAATTCCTCCATCTTCTTTTCATTTGAAGCAATGCTTCCACAATTAATAGCATATCATATTTTTTCCTACATTGGAATATAAATTGTAAATTCGTTTCCACCAGGTTGAATACAGACCACGTTATCTCTCATCTCCAAGGAACACCAGACCAACCGTTCCCGGACCGGAATGCGCTCCTATGCTCGGTCCAATCGGTTCAACCAAAATCTTATCAAATCCGAATTTTTCCTGCACCATACTCTTTAAGAGCATAGCGTCCTCCTCACAGTCTCCATGCAGAATGCCTATAAAAATCTGCTTTTCCTTGTCCCGGTAAGAACCGATTTTTGCTTCCATGTTCTCAAGCATCGTGCTAAGGGATTTTTTGCGTCCCCGTACCTTTGCAAGTGCAACCAGCTTGCCCTCGTCATTGACATGGAGCACCGGCTTCAGATTAATCACGGTTCCAAGAATTGCACTCGTTTTTGAAAGACGTCCCCCACGGTACAGATACTCCAGGTCATCTACAGTGAACTGAATGCAGATATGCGCTGAAAGTGCGCGAATCTCCTCGGCAATCTCTTCAATTGACCTGCCTTCA
>CALZBV010000188.1 GCA_945622055.1 uncultured Clostridia bacterium | reverse complement strand
TTGAACACTAGACTTAATGTCTCTGCTAGTCTCCGTATCACTTGCTCTAAATGCTTTTCCGACGAACGGAATCTCACCAGCACTGTCGATGTCCTCAAGTTCATCGATTGCCTCCTCGAGAAGTTCAATCAGCTCCTCCGGAAGCGTTGTCTTCTTCAGATTCTTTACAAAGCCGTCCCAGTCACATTCCTCCAGCCAGTCTAAAACATCCTCCGGCTCCTCCACAAACACGACATTCTTTTCAGACGGAAGCTTCGTCTCAGCCTCTGCCTTAGACTCTCTTGCAGCCGAAAGCTGAAACAGCATGTCTTCCTTGTAGATTGCACGAACCGAAACCTTGCTCATTTTTTCAGAGTTCTCAAAATCAAACTCAAGAGCAACCTTTCCAAGATTGATATTTGCCTCGGAAAGAATTTCCTCAAGCTCGCTCGGCAGCTCGTTCTCAAGCTGTTTTGCAATGGTCTCGGAAGCAGAAACTGCAACCGTACCGTTTAAGAAGCCCTTCTTTAATTCCGAAAGATCCAGCTTCTTGATGGAAACATCCGCTACGGAAAGTCCCATCACCTTAATCGTAAAGTCTCCGGTCAGCTTGCCCATCGACTGCTTACCGCTGCCCTCAGCTTTGAAAACAACACGCTTTTCGTCATCATCTTCTTTAATCTTCAGAGAAGTGGAAAGACCGACCTTACTTCCGTCGACCGCTGTCAAAAACTCAAACTCAGCGACATTCGTGCTGGTATACTTCTCATCATTCCAGCCATAGAATTCATTTGTTACCTTTATCTCAAAGTTTCTTCCGCGAACTGCGCCCTTGCTGTCCACATAGACGATCATGGTAGCATCCAGTCTGGACTCAGCAACCTCCTCGGCCATATCCTCCAGCTCCTCAACCAGCTCCTCAATAAAGTCGTCGTAAATATCCTCGCCGTCAAGGTCCATCGCATTGCAGGCGTCAACAACAAGCTTTCTCAGGTCCTTATCCTTATCAAGCTCCTCTGCAACTGCCTCAAAAATGTCGGCAAGCGTATCTTCATCAACCTCAACTACAAGTGCAGTGCACTTCTGGGTTACACCATCTGCCTCGATTTTCTCGGTAGTCTTCTTAACCTCCTTTATCTGGGAAAGTGCAAGCTCTATGTACTTCTCCATCAGCTTATCCAGCTGCTTTTTCTTCGGGAAGCCATCCAGTGCTGTCTTCAGCTTCTCGTATTCCTCCCGGAACTCCTCCGCATCGTCCTGATCCTCATTCTCAGTACCAAGATACTTTTTATTCAGCTCAGGAATCTGTAAGTAAGCCTTCTGGTTCTTCATATCCAAAAGAGCATCCAGAGAAATCACAGACTTCTTTCCTAACGAAAGACCGGCACCAAAGCCCAGCACATCCTTCTTCATCAGGGCATCCATGGAAATGCTGACACTTCCAAGCCCGGAAACATCCACATCGGTGTTTTTCTTAATGACTCTGTTAAGCTTCTCTCCAAGCTCAGCAGAAAAGGTTACCGACTGCCTAAAATCCTTCAGGTTCAACATCTCCAGCAGGCGTTCATAAGTAGCGGTCGCAACTTCTGTACTCTGCATCAGTGCATTTGCTTCCACGCTCCGGTAATACTTTTCCGGGGACGAAAACGTCTTTTTTATGGTGTTGGCAAAAGCCTTACCATTTGCTGCAATTGCAATCAGTACGATTGCAACGACTGCGACAACCGCAAGCTTTACCGGAGAGAAGAACGACTTCTTCTTTTCCGGCTGTGACGTTCCGGCAGTTTCTGCCGGAATCTGGTTTAACTCATTATTATCCATCTTTTCCTCTCTTTCCTGCCATAGTCATGGCTTTTGGGCTTTGCTTCTTCTGGTTACCCACTCGTATAAATTATACTTGGTTTTCCATGAATAGTCAAGGGCAAAGGAAGGTCCGGCAGCCATGGAAAACAGCCTGTTTCAACATTTCTGAAACAGGCCGTAAGGAAAAAATCATATGGTCTTTTTGCGAAATAACACTGTCCCGGCTGCCACCGACGTAAACGTAATTCCAAGACTTACAAGCACTGCCGGCAAAAAATCAGACGGTTCCATTGCACCCGATAGCAGTCCTCCTGCAGAAAGCAGATACGTCGGCAAATACTCTGCAGCCTTCGGAATGACTGCTAACAGATAGCTTACCGCTGCCAGTCCCAAAACTGCTCCCATGACTGCCGTTCCGGTCGATAGTACCACGGAAAACAAAAGTATCAGTGAAATCAGAACTACACCGGCCAGATACACAAGCGCAGCTCCAAGTCCAATGTGGGTCAGGACAGACTGGTCCCAGAAATATGCCGTATATGCACAGGTAACTCCAAAACACAGCCAGTACCCCAGTGTCCAGGTTCCCAAAAGTGCCAGTCCCTTCGCCCAAAGAACGGTATGACGGCCCAGCCCCTTCGTCAGCATATGAATCAGGGTTCCCTTCTGATATTCTCCCGTCAGAATTCCGGAGGATAATACAACAAATATCAACAGCTCCATCGGTGCATTTTTATAAAATTGTGCCCAGGAGGACATTGCATCTACCGTGACCGATGTTATCTGCATTCCCTGCTCCGAAAGCGTATCGGCCATCTGCTCCATAAGCCATGGTGTCAGCTTCGCAAGTGCCGGATTCATAATGCCAAACAGCAGAAATAGGATTCCAAAAAGTGTCAGGCGTCCATTTCGCCATAATTCCAGATACTCCTTTTTTGTGAACGCAATCAACTGTCTCATCCCTGCTCACCTCCGTCCGTATGCCCACTCTTTTTTTCAATGGTCTCGATAAACAGAGATTCTAAGGTCGGCTCACGAAGCTCTATTCTTCGCGGCACGATACCCTGTTGGGATAATTGTTCCATTGCACGCTTCATTTCACGCTCTCCCTGATTTTCAAAAAAGAGCACCAGACAGTCCGGACGCTTTGCATTGTCACAAAGTCCGGCAAACCGCTCTGCATCCGTGTTGTTTCGAAATTCAATTTCAAACCCGTCGCTTTTTCTTAGCGCGCGAAGCTCCTCGGTCGTACCGGAAAGTGCAAGTGTTCCGTCTTTAATCAGCCCGATTTCATCACTGATACGCTCCACATCCGAGAGAATGTGTGTAGAAAAAATAATCGTCGTCCTCTCCTTCACGCTCTGAAGCAGCTTCAACAAATCCCTTCTGCCAAGCGGGTCGAGCGCTGAGGTCGGCTCATCACAGAGCAGAAGCTTCGGGTTATTTAATAATGCCTGTGCAACTCCGAGACGCTGCTTCATTCCCCGTGAGAAACCGCGAATCCTCTTATTCTCCTTTTCCAGACCAACGAGACAAAGCAGCTCCTCACTGCGTTCCCGGATTACCTTTTTTTCCATTCCGGTAACCTCGCTGCAAAGAAAAAGATACTCTGACGGTGTCATGTAAGAATAAAACTCAGGAACGTCCGGAAGATAACCAATCATCCGGTTCGTCGCATTGCCACCGTATTTAACCGGTTCCCCATTCACGGTTATGGTGCCGTGGTCAATCGTATATAACCCAAGAATCATTTTCATGGTTGTTGTTTTTCCTGCACCGTTTTGTCCGATAAAACCATATATCGTATGCTCCGGCACCGAAAGACTCAAATCCCGGATAATCTGCCTACTTCCAAATGCCTTTGACACATGGGAAAGCTCCAGTATATTCATGCCTCTCCTCCCCGCTTACGCATCCTCTTTTCCGAGCAGGAAATATAATACCGGCCCGATAAACTGCATTCCGACTACCGCAACAATCAGCCAGATGGCACGGTTCCCACGCTTATACGTTTTGTGCGTAAGGATATGGTAAATCGTATACGCCAGCAGGCCAAGCTCCAGTACCGCAAGCGGTATCAAAAACGGTAAAACTTCATTCATCTCTGTCATAAATATCATCCCTTCTGCCACTTTGGCCGGTATAAGTTTCAGTCCTTCAAACGGTATAGCCGGTTTTTGATTTGTACAAAACGCGGGTCCGGTGCAAGTGACGCAAACAATGGGTGTTCTAATGAAGCAAAAATGCTTTCCACAACCTTCCTACGGTCTCTCGGTGCCTGATTTCCAAGAAGCAGTTCCTCAAACCACACGGAAATCCGGTCAAAGAACGCGTCCTCCCGAAGTGATAATGGTCCGTCAAGCAGCTCCATGCAGCAATCCGCAAATTCCGAAAGTCTTGCAAGCGCCTGCTCGGGCTGCTGTCTGATACAGTACATCAGTGCAGCCTGAAATTCATAATTGGAAACTGCATTGGGGTTCAGTTTTTTTAATTGATATGTCTCCACCAGTGCGTCTGTTCTCCGGATTGCCTCCGTGCACTTTTCCGGTTCCGTCGTATGCAGGCAGAGGTACTGTCCGGTCAGGGAAAGCAGACTTAACAGATGAAGGTACATCATCATCTGGGTAAACTGTTCCGCCCGTTCTTTCTGCCCTGTCATCTGGTATGCCTGCGTCAGCAGACCTTCGTCCTGAAAGCTGCAATGGATTGGGCTGAGAATTTCTTCCAGTGACTCAATGACCTCCTGCGGTTTTCCGCTCTGCAAATCAATCATTGCCTGAAGCGAACGCACATTATTGCAAAGCCCTTCATCGCGGCAATTTGCG
>CALZBV010000187.1 GCA_945622055.1 uncultured Clostridia bacterium | reverse complement strand
CAACACTATCTACCGCGTTCACAAGCACACGCAGTCTGGCCGAATGCGGATATCCCATCGTGTACCAGGACACATGCTTTCTCATCTCACGAACCCCAAGATACTCTCCCTTAAACGAAAGCTGCATTTTTGCATGACGTAAAATCATGTCAATCAGCTCCGAAAGCGGTGGCTTAGGCAGCAGCTCTCCCGTCTTTAGATAGTGATTTGTCCGGTGAAACAGCCACGGGTCCCCCTGTACGCCGCGTGCAAGCATAATTCCGTCACAGCCGGTTTCTGAAAGCATACGTTCTGCGTCCGTCGGGGAAAAAACATCCCCATTTCCGATTACCGGAATGGAAACTGTTTCCTTAACCCTGCGGATAATTTCCCAGTCTGCCTTGCCGCTGTAATACTGTTCCCTGGTGCGTCCGTGTACCGCCACCGCTGCCGCACCGCTCTCCTGAGCAATATACGCAAGCTCAGGCGCATTGGCACTGTCCTTTTCAAAGCCTTTGCGTATTTTGATTGTAACCGGCTTCTTAATTGCCTTTGCAACCGCTTCAATGATTTTCCCTGCCTTTTGCGGATTTTTCATAAGAGCTGAACCTTCCCCGTTGTTCACCACCTTTGGTACCGGACAGCCCATGTTGATGTCCAGAATATCAAACGGAAGCTCCTCAATCCGCTTTGCAGTCTCGCTCATAATCGTCGCATCCTCTCCAAACAGCTGGAGTGCTACAGGTCGTTCCGCTTCCGATGTTTCCAAAAGCAGCTTCGTATTTTTGTTGTTATAGTGAATGCCCTTTGCACTCACCATCTCCGTGTAAATCAGCGCAGCCCCCTGTTCCTTGCATAAGCAGCGAAACGGAAGGTCCGTAACTCCCGCCATCGGTCCCAGCACTAAAATACCGTCCGTTTTTACAGAACCAATCTGTAAGCCTTTTGCAGCCATTCCGTTTATCCTTTCCTTTGGTCACCCCGGACCAAATTCCTGTCTGACTAGCGGTTCTTTTTATAAATATGCCAAAGCCCCAGAAGCGTCAGCATCGTATCATACCGAATCGGAAGCTCCGAGCCCTCGGCAATGATGCGTCCCAGACCACCGGTTGCCACCAAAACAACCTGTTCCGCTGTAACATTCCTTAACTGTCCGGTCGCAATTGCCTCCGAAATCATCTTTTTCACAATATATTCCGTCTGACCGATTGCTCCGTACACGAGTCCTGCCTGCATGCTGGAAACGGTTTCCCGGGCAAGAATGGAATCCGGCTTTTTAATCTCAATGCGTGGCAGCTTCGCTGCCTCATTCCGTAGCGCATTCGCAGAAATCCCGATTCCCGGACTCGTCACACCTGCAATAAACTCGCCTTCTGCCGTAATCAGATCATAGGTTGTTGCCGTACCGAAATCCATCACAAGCACCGGACCACCGTAGATTTCATAGGCTGCAACCGCATCTACCACACGGTCTGCTCCGATTTCCTTCGGATTAGCCGTCACAATGCGGATTCCGGTCTTAACTCCGGTCCCCACAATAAGCGGCTTACAGTTAAAATATTTAATCATGGAATTCACCAGTGAATGCATGACATCCGGAACAACCGAGGAAATAATCACATCCCTGATTTCCTCCCGCTTAATTCCTCTGTTTTCCACCAGGGAACAGAACCAGATTCCATATTCATCCGAGGTTCTCTTTTCCTTTGTTGTAAGACGAAAGGTTGTCACAATCTTCTCCCCGTCAAACACGCCACAGGTAAAATTCGTATTTCCGATATCAATCGCAAGTAACATAATCGTTCCTCCTTTTTTATCAGGCAGGTAACACCTTGTTGCCTGTCCGTATAGTTTCGACCACATTGCTCCGCCGTGGACGCAGCCGTTGGTGTAGTGCTTGACACTCACGTTTCCTTCATGCAAAACGAGGGGCTGGGACCGGCCCGCACCCCTCGACAGCTTATTCCTTACTTAACAGGTTCGTGGCGTCCTCTCCCAGAAAGAACACCTTAAAATATAACTCCAGCGACTCCAAAAGCTCACGCTTTTCCTCCTGCATCCGCTTAATCAGAAGAACACTCCCTATCTCGTCATAGAGCAGGTCCCCCTCATCCGCATTTACATCAAATACCAAGGTTCCATCCGGCTCAAACACCAGGGAAAGAATTCCTCCAACATCCTCTGTAAACAGCACACACATGATTTTCAGCTCGTCCTTTACCGTCTGAGGCAGAGCCTCAAAATCGTCGTTTAAGTAATACTTCTTTTCATATGCATTGCTCGCACACAACACAATACGGTCTTCGTACATACCTGCCTCCGTAGTACCTATTTTACTTCTATTCCGCCGAATACGCAGGAACCCTTAATGTATACGGTCGGTGTGTTTTCATCTGCTCCGAGCGGTGCGTGCGTACCATTGTCCACACCACCCATAACCGGAGTTACATCAATTACAACCCTGACATCCGGCGGTACTAAAATATCAATCCCGCCAAACACAGCCTTTACCTCAATCGTTACATTCTGCGTAATGATTGCATTCTTAAGGTTAAGATCAATTCCTCCGAAAATACCGGTCAGGTCTGCTCCTCCAAACACGGAATTTTCAACCCGGATATCTCTTCCCGCAAAAACTGCGGAACAAACAACCTTTTCTCCTTCACCTGTGGAATAATTGTTCCGGTCCGGACTTCCCATCTCATCCACAATTACTTTCTCGCCGTTTACACCGGTTGCCGTTTGGGTTGAACCCGTCGTAAAGCTAGAATTTCCGGTAATACGCGGACTCTTTTTCTTCGGGAAAAGAAGGTTTGCACCGATTGCTACAAACACACCTGCAAATATAAGCGCAAAAAGCTTATCGGAGGAAACAACGTCCTGTGCCATCAGAAGAAGCACCAGACCGACCATAAGACCGATCAGATATCCAACCTTATCATCGTTGTTTCTGCTGATGATTCCGTAAAGACAAGGGATAATAATAAACATCGTCCACCAGCCGTCAAAGAAAATCGTAAAATCCGAAATCATTCCAAACGCTTTGGCAAGGTATCCAACACCAACCAGTACACATAACAGACCCGCAATAATACCTACTGAGTTATTTTTTTTCATATGCTCCACCTCTCAATCAGATTTTATAGCTATATCATACAAGAGGTCCTGCAAAAAAGCAAATTAGAATTCCATTAGAATCTTAAGGAATTCCCTAAGAAGACCGAAAAGTGCTGCATTTACAGCACTTTTCAAAAACATCAGATTCAAAACTGCCGCTTAGTGTTCGATATTTCCAAGCGTGGCTACCATAACAGCCTTAATGGTATGCATTCTGTTTTCTGCTTCATCAAATACAACATCCGCATACTTGTTGAATACTTCCTCTGTTACCTCATAGCCCTTTACCGCCGGAAGACAATGTAAGAAAATAGTATTCTCTTTTCCGGTGCGCGCAAGCAGCTCGGAGTTAACCTGGTACGGACGAAGAAGTGCGACACGTTCTGCCGCCTTATCCTCCTCACCCATCGAGCACCAGACATCGGTATATACTACATCTGCCCCCTCTACTCCGGCCAAATCATCCGTAATGGTAATCACGCTGCCCGAAGCATCCGCATACTCCTTACAGGTATCCACCAGGCTCTGCTCCGGCCACAGAGACTTCGGCGCAAGGTTCGTGAAATGCACACCCATCTTGGAGCAGCCAATCATCAGGCTGTTTGCCATATTGTTGCGGCCATCGCCGACAAATACAAGCTTCTTACCTTTTAACTCACCAAGATGCTCTCTCATGGTTAGAAAATCCGCAAGAATCTGCGTCGGGTGGTATGTATCGGTCAGACCGTTCCATACCGGAACACCACTGTATTTAGCAAGCTTTTCCACGGTTTCCTGAGAAAAACCACGGAACTCAATTCCATCAAACATTCTGCCGAGAACACGTGCGGTATCCTCAACACTTTCCTTATGACCAAACTGGATATCCTCTCTGCCAAGGTACTCCGGATGACCACCCTCATCAATACAGCCAATTGTGAAGGAGCATCTCGTTCTTGTGGAAGGCTTTTCAAAAATAAGGGCAATGTTTTTTCCCTTTAAGCTGTTTCCGGTAATTCCCTGCTTCTTCTTTGCCTTAAGGTCTGCGGCAAGATCAAGCATATAAGAAATCTCTTCCGGGGTAAAATCCTTTAATGTCAAAAATGAACGTCCGTATAAATTCATAACGGCACCTCCCTCTGTGTGATTCAATAATTATACACTAACTCTGTATGAAAATCAACATTTTTTTCCATAAGTTGTCGTGCAAAGCACAGTGCTTCCCTGTGCCAATCAAAATCATACATACTCCGGCATTTCGAAGGTTATTCCACCGTTACAACATTTTGCAGAAGGAGATCAAGACCGCGCTCCATAAGGATGCTCTGCTCTACATACGTTCTATCCTGCTGTGCAAGGAAATCCTCAACCGTCATATCATAGCTTGTCGCAAGTTCTTCCACCTTCTGATTAAACTCTTCTTCCGTAAGGGAAATATTCTCTTTCTTTGCTACGCAGTAAAGAACCACGCGCTCCTTCTCCTCACGACGCATCTCCTCTTCCATCGTCTTCCAGAAAGCATCTGAGTCTGAGACTCCGT
>CALZBV010000186.1 GCA_945622055.1 uncultured Clostridia bacterium | reverse complement strand
GCTGCAGTGGTGCCGGGAAAAAGGATTGCCTCAGCCATGCAGACTGTGGTCGGAGAAGGAACGGATACAGCATATCTGGCAGCGGTCCGGGCGGCAAATTCGCTTGCGGCAAAGGCGGCAAAGCCACGGTACGCCAGTGTGGCAATTACAATTCCAAAAGCAATGGAAGAGCGTGAGCTGCGGAAAATGCAGGAGCGGGCAGGACAGTACTTTTTGGAAGGCGGAGTTGAAATTCTCGGAGGGCATACAGCAGTAAGCCGGAATGTGGAAGCCCCCGTAGCAACGGTTCAGATGTATGGAGAATTGTCAGAAGCTGCGGGCTTGGATGCTTCCTCTTTTCTGGGAATGGATGTCGTGATGACAAAATACTGCGGACTTGGCGGAACAGCACTTCTGGCCGGACACTACCGTGAGGAACTGGAGGACAGATACCAGAAACGCTTTATCAAACGAGCAGTACAGCTGCTATCAGAGATTCAGAAAAACGGAGAGTGTCAGATTGCTTTGGAAAACGGAGCGGTGTACGCACATGCGGCGGCCGAAGGCGGCGTATTTGGTGCACTTTGGGAGCTTGCAGAGTATGCACAGTGCGGACTTAAGATTGACCTTAGAAGAATTCCGATTCTGCAGGAAACGGTTGAGATATGCGAGGTGTTTGACCTGAATCCGTACCAGCTCAGAACGGAGGGGGTATTTCTTTTCCTCACGGAGCATGGCGAACGTCTCTGCGAGAAGCTTTCGGAAGAGGGAATTTGTGCAGCGGTTATCGGAAAAACGGTCGCAGGACTTGACCGGGCGGTGCATAACGAAGAGGAAGTCAGATATCTGGAGCCAAACCGCGTGGAGGAATACGAACGAATCCGCAGCCTGCGCGAGGCTTCAGGG
Source organism: uncultured Clostridia bacterium (assembly GCA_945622055.1). Lineage (GTDB taxonomy): Bacteria > Bacillota > Clostridia > Lachnospirales > Lachnospiraceae > SIG307. The sequence goes on along the minus strand of CALZBV010000186.1, from coordinate 3,825 downwards.
GTAGAATAAGAACAGAACAAATCAGAAGGAGGATTTATCATGCGGGAACAAATTCTAAAGACCATTGATAAGAACAGCAAAATCGAAGAGGCGGACCTGGCGAAGATGCTTGGAATGACAGAGGCCGCGGTACATGAGGAGATTAAGAGATTAGAGGCCGAGCACGTGATTTGCGGTTATCCGACGCTGATTAACTGGGATGCGACGAATGAGGAGCGCGTCACGGCGCTGATTGAGGTGAAGGTGACACCGCAGCGCGGGCAGGGCTTTGACAAGATTGCCGAGCGTATTTACCGTTATGATGAGGTTGAGTCGGTATATCTGATGTCCGGTGGTTTTGACCTTACCGTGATTATCGAAGGAAAGAGCATGCGTGAGGTTGCAAGCTTTGTATCGCAAAAGCTTGCGCCGATGGAGGCAGTGCTCAGCACAGGAACCCATTTTGTTTTGAAAAAATACAAGGAGCACGGTCTTCCGCTTGTATCGGTTGACGATGCTGATGAAAGGATGTTGGTGACACCATGAGAAACCCGTTAAATACAAAGGTTCAGGAAATTAAGCCGTCCGGAATCCGGAAGTTTTTTGATATTGTGAGTGAAATGAAGGATGCAATCTCTCTTGGCGTAGGTGAGCCGGATTTTGAAACCCCGTGGCACATCCGCGAAGAAGGCATTTATTCTCTGGAAAAGGGAAGGACTGTATATACCTCGAATTCCGGTCTGAAGGAGCTTCGTGAGGAAATCTGCCACTACTTAAAGAGACGCTGTAATCTGGAGTATCAGCTGAAGAATGTGCTGGTTACCATTGGTGGCAGTGAAGCAATTGATATGGCGCTCCGTGCCATGGTTGATGAAGGAGACGAGGTACTTGTTCCGGAACCATGCTATGTATCCTATGTTCCGTGTGTTAAGCTGGCAGACGGTGTTCCGGTTACGATTGAGTTAAAGGCAGAAAATGATTTCCGTCTGACAAAGGAGGAGCTCCTTGCTGCCATTACCGATAAGACAAAGGTTCTGATCATGCCGTTCCCGAACAATCCGACCGGCGCGATTATGGAAGAAAAGGATCTGCGTGAAATCGCAGAGGTAGTAGTAGAGAAGGATTTGTTCGTTATTTCCGATGAAATCTACTCTGAGCTTACCTACGGCAGAACACATGTTTCGATTGCAAGTATGCCGGGCATGAAGGAGAGAACGATTGTCATTAACGGGTTCTCCAAATCCTATGCAATGACCGGCTGGAGACTTGGTTATGCAGCAGGACCGGAGGAAATTATTCAGCAGATGACGAAGATTCACCAGTTTGCAATCATGTGTGCACCGACGACCAGCCAGTATGCTGCAGTAGAGGCACTTCGCAATGGAGATGCTGATGTTGAAAACATGAGAGATGCTTACGATAAGCGTCGTAGGTTCCTGGTAGCAAGACTTCGTGAGATTGGTCTGGACTGCTTTGAGCCGTATGGCGCATTCTATGTATTTCCTTGCATTAAGGGACTTGGAATGACCTCGGATGAGTTTGCAACGAAGCTTTTGGAGGAAGAAAAGCTGGCTGTGGTACCGGGAACAGCATTTGGTGATTGTGGAGAGGGCTTTTTGCGTATCTCCTACGCATATTCGCTGGAACGCCTGAAAGAGGCACTGGAACGTATGGAACGTTTCGTTGCGCGTCACAAGAACAACTAAGAAAGCATAGAATAATCAAAAAGAGAGGCTGTCATGAAGCATGCCCAACGGAACCGGTTGGGAACACCATGGCAGCCTTTTTGGTGTGTTATGGCAAGGTGTCGGGAAGCGGTGGTTTCGGATGCGTACAAAGGCTTTGGTGTCGCGTATCGTGGGAATGAGGAGGAGCTTCGAAGGGCGTTGGGGAATATTGCCTGCAGTCGCAGGGTATCGGATGAATTAGCGTTTGTGTATTATGATTATCCGCAGGAGCTGCAGGGGGGAAAAGAGTATCCGTTTGGGCTCATGCAAAAATGCTATGGACTGCTCTCGGAGCAGGAGCTTTCCGTAAGTGGAGTGCTTTCGCTTCGGGAGGGGGAAACTACAAGCCTGTATGGAAGTGGCACACTGCTTGGTTTTGTGGATACGGGAATTGATTATGCGGAAGAAGCATTTCGGTATTCCGATGGTTCCACCCGGTTGCTTGGACTGTGGGATCAGACGATTTCAGCGGGCAGCGGGGGGAACGGAGGAGAAAATACCGGTGAAACAGGGAGAGAAGATGAAAGGGAAGCAGAAAGCGGAGGTGCAGCCTTTTATGGTACGGTGTTTTCGACAGAAGAGATAAATCAGGCATTGGCACAGCAAAATCCGTATGAGCAGGTTCCCTCAAGGGATGAAAACGGGCACGGAAGTGCTCTTGTGCGCGCGGCAGCGGGCAGCACGGGAAGAAGTGCGGGGGAGCCTGACTACGGAGGAGCTGCGCCACTTGCAGGTCTTGCGGTGGTGAAGCTGAAGCAGGCGAAGCCTTATCTGCGCCGGTTCTATGAAATACCCGAGAACGCTGTCTGCTACGCGGAGGAGGATATCATTTATGGGATTGAGTGGCTGCTTTCGGTTGCCAAAAGGGAAGGACTTCCGCTGGTAGTATGTGTGGCGCTTGGGAGTAATCAGGGAAATCATACTGCAAGTACAGTCCTTTCAAGGTATCTGGACCGAATTGCACGGATTCCCGGTGTGTGCGTGGTTGTGGCAGGAGGAAATGAAAGTGGAAGGGGACACCATTATTTTGGAAGAGTGCCGGAGGGCGGCTATGAGGATGTTGAGCTTTTGGTAGGAGAAGGGGAACAGAGCTTTTGTACAGAGCTTTGGGCAGTACAGCCGGATCTGTTTACTGTTGAACTGACGACACCGGCAGGAGAGGTGATTCCGAGGATTCCGGGAAGGGTTTCGTACATCCGGCGTTATACGCTTTTTTTTGAAGGGGGAAGCGTAGACATTCAGTCAAATCTGTTTGATCCTTCCGTAGGAACCCAGGGCATCTGGCTTCGTTTTTCAGGGGTTCCCGCAGGTATCTGGAAAATCCGGGTCTATGCAGAAGGCGAGTTTCAAAGGACGTTTCATCTGTGGCTTCCGATTGAGCCTTTTTTGACCGGAGATACCCGCTTTTTGCGTCCGGATCCTTACACACTTATCTGTGACCCTGGAGCGGCAAAGGAGGTGCTTACGCTTGCAGCCTATGATGCGGTGAGCGGAGCGCTGAATCTGAATTCATCCTTTGGCTACACGGCGGATGGGACGATAAAGCCGGATGTTGCGGCACCGGGCGGTACAGACCATTTTTCGGGAACCGGGCTTGCGGCTTCGTTTGCGGGGGGCTGTGCGGCACTTTTTATGGAGGCCGTAATAAAGCAGACCGGAGCGGCATTTGTGGATACGCAGATTGTAAAACGCCTGTTTACGGCTACCGCAGTACGTGACCGTGGAGAGTACCCAAACCGGGAATGGGGGTACGGGAAGCTGGATTTATACGGGGTATTCGTCCGGAGTCCGGGACGCCAGTAAATCGTCGATGACATCATAAAAGTGAGAAGGGGAGACCTGCGCGCGATTAAGCAGCGCAGTCATGCGGGTGACCTTATCTTTTTGGGTGGTAATGGCCGGAATACTTGCCAGTGGCTCTGACATAGAGCTGTCAGTACGATAAAGTGCGATGCCATAAGCAAGACAGGGCTCAGCTTCCTCAGGGAAAAAGGGGTGCTGGAAGCTTCGATAGTTATATTTTTGATACTGTGTGTATTCTCCGGTCTGCATAGGTCTCTTCCTTTCTATGGTAACTGACATGATACGAAAGTCTGCCATTGTAAGAAGCATTATAGAC
>CALZBV010000185.1 GCA_945622055.1 uncultured Clostridia bacterium | reverse complement strand
CTTCGAAGGCTGCCGGTGCGGTTAAACAGAATAACTGCCGTACTATAATCAATCCGGTGAAATACCGCTGCCTGAAAAATCAGATAGGTAATATACAATCCGTCCAGAATGAAGTCTCCTGCAAGGTAATACCTGGAAAAAGAAAGCCCGACACGCTTTAAGGAAACCTTTTTCTGTTCCTTGTAAATCTCCTTATTGGCCTCTGAAAAATCCTCCCGTAAAATATCATTCATTTCCGGATGGAGCCGAAGCTCCTTTGCATAATCATTCAGGTAAAATACACGGCCGGCATAATTCCTCTTACGTTCCCACGGATTAACCTTTAAACGCACCTCATAGTTCAGCTTATTCAGTGCTTTTGACAGAAGGAAGCTTAATACAAACGAAGCAAGTACAAAAAGAATGCCCACGGAATCGGTTAAAAGATAGAATACACCGGTTGTCACAAAAATGGTAATACTCTGCATAATGGAGTTTAGCAAAGTAAGGAAACGGTCAATGGACAGCTCCGCCTCCGATACTGCCAGCACAAAATCGTTATAATACTTCGGATCATCATAGCAGGACAAATCAAGCTCTGCTGCCTTCTGATACATCTGTTCCTTAAGTGCCTGATAAAGTCTCGGTTTTACCCGGTACGTCATTGCATGAATAAAATATCCGTCCGGAATAATCTGAATCATGTTAATCAGCAAAATCAGTCCGATAAACAAAAACGCCTTATAAAAAGGTTCCCCATGCTCTGCACAGCTTAAAACATAGCGGATTCCGAGACAATGCTCCAGAAAAATCATTCCCTGATAACGAACCGCATCATACAAAAAATAAATCATGTACCCCGGCGCCGTCTTAAAGCACAGCTTCCACAAAAACCAATGGTTTTGTAATACCCGTTTCATTGTCTTCCCCCCTTACTTTGCAAAAATACCGCGGCGGTCAGAGAAATTCTCCGTCGCAAGATAATTCATTGCCTGCTTCTCATACATATCTGCATATGCCCCGTGATTTTCCATCAACAGCTTATGCGGACCCTGTTCAATCACGGCACCATGCTCCAGCATAAATACCCAGTCCGCATTCTGAACAGAGGACAGGCGATGCGATATAAACAGCATCGTTTTCTTTTGTCCGTCCTTCAAAATATTTTCAAACAGCCGGTACTCTGCAATCGGGTCCAGTGCACTCGACGGCTCGTCAAAAATTTTAATCGGACGGTTCTGAACAAACGCACGTGCTACGACAATCTTTTGGAACTCCCCTCCGGACAGCACCGCACCATCCTCTGCAAACTCCTTCGTAAGGATGGTATCAAGTCCCTTCGGAAGTGACATGATTTTATCGTATACGCCGGCCATTTTCAGTGCTTTTGTTACTTTTTCCTCATCCTCCTTTGTCGTACGCCGCATCAACACATTCTCGGCTACCGTCATGGAGAAAATCTGGAAATCCTGAAACGCTCCCGCAAACAGAGCACGGTATTTCTGAAGATTGTATTCCTTAATATCTCTTCCGTTCAGCTTTATGACACCTGAGGTCGGGTCGTAGAAACGCATCAAAAGCTTGATAATCGTTGATTTTCCGGCACCGTTATGTCCAACCAGCGCATACGTTTTACCTCCCCGAAGCTCAAAGGACAGCTGCGAGATTACCTCCTCGTCCTTATAGGAAAACGAAACTTCACAAAACTCCAGCGTCTGAATCTCATCGCCCGGGTCAGCACCATCATAATCCTCCGGAATTGCCGGCTCATATTCCATAAAGCCGCGAAGGTTATTTACAAACAGACCATTTTTCACCGCGGCGACTAAATTATCGGTAAATCCTATCAGAATCCAGGTTGTGGAGACCATCATACTGGTAAGCACTGCAAGCTCCGCAAGTCCCATCGTCTGTGATACCAGTGCACGATACGCCCCGTAAATCAACAATCCCTCAAAGATAAAAGAGAATGTAAACATAACACGGAACCAGTGATAAATCATTGCCTTTGGCGTGTATTTCTTCGTAACATCAATCATTCCTTTGATTGCTTCCCTGTAATCCCTCCGCATCAATGCAAATGCATCCGTCAGCCGGACCTCCTTTGCATAATCCGAAAGGTACATTACACGGTTAACATACGCAATTCTGCGGTTATGCGGAGCCATATCCTTGTTCCGGTCAAAATCGATTTTACTTAAGCCTCTGTTAAAGCAGAAATTTCCGATGATTGGAAACAGGATAAACAAAACCGAAATCTTATCTACCTCAAACATAAACATAAATGCGAAAACCGCAGCGATTCCGCCAAAGAACGAACCCACCAGATTATTTGCCGTCGCAATCAGACGGTCTGCAGCCTGATCCGTTGCCAGTGTATACCGGTTGTAAAACTCACTGTCCTCAAAACAGGAAAGCTCCACATTCGTCGCCTTATGAAACAGCTTCAAATTTAGTTTCTGGTACACAACCACGGTTTCCTCCGGAATAACCTTACCGTTTACGTAGTTATTGTATAAAGACATACTGGCAAACACTGATATGGTAACTGCCAAAAACGCCAATATGTACTGCAGCTCCTTCTCTGTTTCCAATGCATTAATGACAAAGCGCATGAAAAATGCACTGTAAAACAGCCACTCAAAATAGCCTAACAGCTGCGTAATGCTTCCATGAATCACCAGGCGCGGACTGATTTGCCACATCAGCTTCAGCGCGTACAGGTTATTCGTCAATGCCCTGTTCTTTTCCTTTGTTTTTTTCTGCCTCATACTTCCCCTTTTTCTCCTTCTTCGAAAAATCATTTCGTTATTGAAGTTTTAGTATAAGTTTTCTTTTATTTTTCGTCAAGAGTGTTTTACCAAAGAAAAAACTTTTACTCAAAATATCAAGGAACCGTTTTCTCAGACAAAAGCATGCTTCGATTAAGAAACTATTAAGAAATCCTCTGCTGTATTTTTTCTGTTTTTATGGTAAGATAAAGGAAAGTACTTACACAGATTTAGCCCAATGGCAGAATGGAGAAAATCATGTATCAGGTTTTAGTATGTGATGATGACAAAGAAATTGTAGAGGCAATCCGCATTTACCTCTCCGCGGAAGGCTATCAGGTAATAACCGCATATAATGGCGCCGAGGCGCTGGAGGCAATCCACAGGGAAACACCGCACCTTGCTATTTTAGATATTATGATGCCGGTACTTTCCGGTCTTCATCTGACTGGGAAGCTCCGTGAGGAAGGCTACACCTTCCCGATTCTTTTCCTTAGTGCAAAGACAGAAGACACAGACAAGATTCTCGGTCTCAACATCGGAGCAGATGATTACATAACAAAACCCTTCCGTCCGCTGGAGCTTGTGGCGCGTGTAAAGTCTGCGCTCCGCCGGTACACTACCTTCGGAAACCTGAAGGAAGAGGAGCAGGCTCACATATTTGGCGTAGGCGGACTCCTGATGAATGATGACACAAAGGAGGTAACGGTGGACGGTGAACCTGTCCGGCTCACTCCAACCGAATACGCAATGCTTTTACTGCTGGTCCAGAACCACGGACGCGTTTATTCAACCGAACAGATATATACTGCCATTTGGAATGAGCCCTCCTATGGCGCAGACAATATTGTGGCAGTACACATCCGCCATATCCGAGAAAAGATTGAAATCAATCCTCGTGAGCCACGCTATTTAAAGGTGGTCTGGGGGCTCGGCTATAAAATAGACTGGCAGGGCTGATGCTATTGAATGAATATTTCCAGAAAGGCTGCATAGGGCATGAAACGACTTTTTTATTCAGAACTATCCAGAGTATTCCTTACCATCCTGTTGCTTTTTTCCTCGATGGCCACTGTAATCTACAGCTTCCTTACCTTTCGCGCTCCGCTTCTTTACGGTTCTGTAGAGACGGTAACGGAAACCCTTCCTTATTCCAGGCTCTTTTCCAAATATGTGGAGCGGACCGCCGTATATACCAGATATCTGGAGGATGGCTATACCCTGAAATACACAGAGCTTTCTCCGGAACTGGAGCTTTTGTTAGAGGGAGAGATGTCTAACGAGGATCTCCAGAGTGCACTGCTTAATGTGTACCGTCCGAGTGAAACTGCGTTTTACTACTATCACGCAAAGCTTAATGTGGAACCGACCAATTTCATGTACTATGTCGTCAACCAAAAGACCGGCACCTTCTACTGTCCCGCCGGATTTGAGGAATATGCAGCAAAGAAAAGCGGAAGTGTGGAAGCCTTCCTTTCATCCGGCATTTTACAGGAACCACTCTACCTTATTCTGAACACACAGAATAACCGTACTATGACCGGTGGCGGAAACCCCTCCGTTCTGAACCGTTCGAACCTTCTCTGGTCCATGGATTTCATGTCCCGCCCTCTCTCAGAGCTTGCTGAAGATATTCAATATGACTACAATTACAATGTTGAATATAAAAATCCGGAATATATAATCGAGAAGGATCCGGAAACCGATGAAAGCACTCATCTGAATTCAATTGTAAAAGAAGAGGGCTCGTCCGAATCCATTTTGCCGGATGGCTCCGGCGTTTCGGATGTTTCCGTGGAAAACAAAGTAATGCAGGGAACACCGATGAATTCTTATCTTCTGTATGCTTTTGTTGCAGATACTGCCGTTGTAGATGAGTTTTCCCATATGGCTTCTGATTTTACAAGAGCCCAGAACGATTATCACGAGGGGCTGATTTACACCACGGGATTTCTTCTCCTGACACTTTTTCTGTTTTTCCTGTGCAATCTGGTCTCCGGCCACCGCGCAAA
>CALZBV010000184.1 GCA_945622055.1 uncultured Clostridia bacterium | reverse complement strand
ATTGGCTGCAGGTGCGGCTCTTCTGTTTTTGTCTGTTCCGAATCTGTTTCAGAAGGAGGAGACGGAGACACCGGTTTCCGTAACCCGGACGGAAAATGTACCTTCCCGGGAGGATTATGTACAGCAGATGGAAAAACGTCTCGAGGACTTTTTGCTCTGCTTTGACGGAGTAACCTCCGTTGAGGTGATTCTTACGGTAAAGTCTACCTCGGAGCGTGTGGTTTTAAGCGATACCAATACAAAAAAGGAGAAGCTGTCGGAGACGGATTCTGCGGGCGGAATACGGAATTCGGAAAATGTTTCCGAAGAGAAAAAAACTGTCATAGACGGAGCAAAGGAACCATATCTTGTCTATGAAAGAATGCCGCAGGCAGAAGGAATTGCCGTGATTATTTCCGGTCCGGGAAGAGAGAAATTACTGGAAATCTCAGAGGCGGTGCAGGCATTATTTAATCTGCCGGCGCATAAAGTAAAAGTAATATGGAATTAATGTTGGAGGGATACTATGAAGGGGATTATCAAAAAAAACCAGGTCATCATAACGGCACTTGCCCTGATGCTTGCCACTGCGGGGTATCTGCAGGTAACATCCGCAAAGAAGGGTGCAGATAAAGTGCTCCCGGCGGGCGTTACGCCCGAGGGGGAGTATCATATTTCCGATGCTTCCCTGTCGGAGCTCTATGGTGATATATCGTCTGAGGACGGGGAAAATCTGGTTGCAGTTTTAGAAGAAAATGAAGCTGCAAAAAAAGCTGAAGAGATGGCATCGGGGGAAGATGGAAGTACGCCGGTCGATCAGCCGGGAGAGGCGATTTTGGTCAGTACGACGATTCGTGGGGATTATGCCTTAAATGCAAAGCTTTACCGGGAACAGACCAGGGCAAAAAATAAAGAAACGCTGATGAATCTTTTAGGGGATGTAACGATTTCCGAAACGCAGAAGCAGGCGGCAATTGATGCACTGCTTGAGATGACCGCGGTTTCCGAGAAAGAGCAGGCTGCAGAGCTTCTGCTTTCGGCCAAGGGCTTTGAGGATGCAGTCGTAAACATTGTCGGAGAAGAGGTGGATGTAGTCATTAATGCGGAAAGCGTAACGGACCGCCAGATTGCACAGATTGAGGATATCGTAATGCGAAAAACCGGTGCCGAAGCAGAGAAAATAGTGATTACGGCGGCCATTCAGAATGAATAAGGAAACTTGCCAAAGAAAACTCTTTTCATTTCCGAAAAAAAATGGTATACTATATCTGATTGAGAAGAGTGCGGCAGAGAATGCAGTGCATACTCTGCATGCAGGAAACGGAGGCAGTAATGACAAAGGAAAATGAAGTTAAAAATGCAAACTGGTCTACAAGGGATGTTGATTCCATTGGAGAAGTGATGATAGCGGATGATGTGATAGCAACGATTGCAGGTTTTGCGGCAACTGAGGTTGAAGGTGTTTCTGCCATGCAGGGGAACCTGACCAATGAAATCGTTGGAAAGCTTGGCCTGAAGAACCAGACGAAGGGTGTTAAGGTTGAGATTAACGAAGGAAGCGTGGCTGTAGATATTTCGATTCAGATGGCATATGGCTACAGTATTCCGAAGACCTGTAAGGCAATTCAGGAGCGTGTAAAAAATGCAATTGAGAATATGGTCGGCTTATCGGTCAGTGGCGTAAACGTTCATATTGTCGGCGTTGATACCAATACTTCAAGATAAGGGAGATTTATATGACAAGGCGTGAATTAAGAGAACATACCTTTCTGCTGTTATTCCGTGAGGAATTTCATTCCCCGGAGGAGATGGAGGAGCAGCTTTCCTTTTATTTTGACGGGATTGAGCTTACCGAGGACGGGGAAGGTGAGGCAAGGTACCGCATGCTGACCGCACCGCAGGGCGGGGAGGCTGAGCTTACAAAGCAACGGTATCACGAGATTATTCGTCATAAGGCTGAGATTGATGCGGTTCTTTCCGAATCCATCAGCGGCTGGAAGCTTGGACGTGTCGGCAAGGTTGAGCTTGCGATTTTACGTCTGGCGGTTTATGAGATGCGCTATGATGAGGAAGTTCCGGAGAAGGTTGCCATCAACGAGGCAGTTGAACTTGCAAAGAAATTTGGTGCCGACATGTCGGCAGGCTTTATTAACGGTGTTCTGGCAAAGCTTACATGTGACAAGTCTGTGGAGGAAGAATGAATCAGCCGGTTTTTTCGGTAAGTCAGGTAAATGCGTACATCAGACAGATGTTTTCGACGAATGGGCGGCTCCGATACCTTTCCGTTTCCGGGGAGGTATCGAGCTGTAATTATCATTCCTCGGGACATCTGTATTTTACGATTAAGGACAAGCTTGGGCAGCTTTCCTGTGTCATGTTTGCGAGTGCGTGCAGGCACCTGGATTTTACACTGGAAAAAGGACAGAGCGTTATTGTAACCGGAAGCATTTCGGTATATGAACGGGATGGAAAGTACCAGCTTTATGCGGAACAGATTGAAAAAGAAGGTCAAGGGCAGCTGTTTGCCCGGATTGAACAGCTGAAGCGCCGTCTGGAGGCAGAAGGCCTGTTTTCGCCCGAACGCAAAAAGCCGATTCCGCGTTTTGCGACAACCGTTGGAATCGTGACAGCGGCAACCGGTGCAGCGATTCATGATATTATGCAGATTTCCGCCAGAAGAAATCCGTATGTGCAGCTGCTGCTTCAGCCGGCGCTGGTACAGGGAGAAGCGGCTCCGGAGAGCCTGGTACGTGCAATTCGGCTGCTGGATATGAGGAAGCCGGATGTGATTATTCTCGGTCGTGGTGGCGGGAGTGCAGAGGATTTGATGGCATTTAATGCGGAAGCCGTTGTGCGTGCGGTGGCGGAGTGTGAGACGCCGATTATCAGTGCGGTCGGACATGAGGTGGATGTTGCACTGACGGACTTTGCTGCAGACCTTCGTGCTCCTACGCCGAGTGCAGCGGCGGAGCTTGCGGTGTTTGAGTATCAGGCATTTGCAGAGGAGCTGGCGGGCTTTCATTCGGAGCTGGCCTATGGAATGCTGCAGAAGCTGCAAAGGCTTCGGATGCGCGCAGACGGACTAAATGAGAGACTGCTTCGGGTTGGCCCTGCGGGTTCTATCCGGGAGAAAAAGGACAGGCTTTTGGGGTTGAGGAAGGAGCTTAGGCAGGGGATGAGACAAAAATTACTGAAAAGAAAGCATACGTTAGAGCTGTTGGCCGGAAAGCTGCATGCAGGGTCTCCTGCGGCAAGGTTATCCGGCGGGTACGCTTACGTTTCGATAGACGGAAAAGCTCCGCTTGTTTCGGTTTCGCAGGTAACACCGGGCGAGAGACTGAAGATCTCCGTGAAGGATGGCGACCTGTGGGCACGTGCGGAAGAAGTAGCGCAATATGGAAAGGAGCAGTAGTGTAAAGTATGGCATCCAGAAAAAAAGAGGAGAAGCCCTCCGTAGAACAGTTATTTGAAGAGCTTGAGGAAATTACGGAAAAGCTTAGTGAAGAGGAGCTTCCGCTGGAAGAGGCTTTTCTGAAGTATCAGAGAGGCATGGAGCTTTTAAAGGAATGCAATTCAATTATTGACCATGTAGAAAAGGAACTTCAGATATTGGAGGAGTCGGAATGAATCTGAAAGCGGAACAGAAAAAAAAGACCGAAGAAATCAATCAAATTCTTTTGGATTACCTTCCAAAGGAAGGTGGCAGGGAGGCAACACTTTGTGCTGCGATGAATTACAGTGTTTCGGTGGGGGGAAAGCGTCTGCGTCCGATGCTTCTGTTGGAAAGCTGTAAGATGTTTGGCGGAGATGTGGAGGCTGCGAAGCCGTTTGCGGCTGCTCTTGAGATGATTCATACGTATTCGCTGGTTCATGATGATTTGCCGGCAATGGATAATGACCGGTACCGGAGAGGACAGCTGACCACGCATGCGAAATTTGGTCATGCCATGGGAATTCTTGCGGGAGACGGGTTGCTCAACTATGCCTTTGAGATTATGAGCGAAGCTGTGTGTGTACAGGGGGCAAACGCAGCTAAGGCAATGGCGATTCTGGCAAAGAAAGCCGGTGTGCGCGGAATGATTGCAGGTCAGACGGTTGATTTGGAATTAACAGGTCATGCTACGACAACGGAGCTTCTGGATTATGTGAATGAGCGTAAAACGGCTGCGTTACTGGAAGCATCGTTAATGGCCGGTGCAGCACTTGCCGGAGCTGATGAACAGACGCTTTCCGTGCTTGAACAGGTCGGGCATTTTGTCGGACTGGCATTTCAGATCAAAGATGATATTCTGGATGTGACAGGAGATGAGGCGATGCTCGGAAAGCCGTTGCACAGTGACGAAAAGAATGAGAAAAATACCTATGTTTCCCTGATTGGAATTGAAAGGTCAAATGAGCTTGTGTCAGAGTATTCCAATCGTGCGGTTACACTGCTGGAATCCTTTGAGGGACCGAAGGAGTTTCTTACAAAGCTTCTGATGTCACTTGCAGGAAGAGAGTATTAGAGTAGTTGGAGGAAGAAATGCAGGGATTACTGGACCGGATCAATCAGCCGAATGATATTAAAAAAATCAAAGAAAAGGATTATGCTGCTCTTGCCAAGGAGATTCGTTCTTTTCTTATACAGAGTGTCAGTAAGACCGGAGGGCATCTTGCTTCAAATCTTGGAGCGGTCGAACTGACGATGGCACTTCATCTGGCGATGGATTTTCCGGAGGATAAGCTGATTTTTGATGTAGGACATCAATCCTATACACATAAAATACTGACAGGAAGAAAGCAGGAGTTTTCCACTCTTCGAAAATTTGAG
>CALZBV010000183.1 GCA_945622055.1 uncultured Clostridia bacterium | reverse complement strand
TCCAACCGCGTCCAGCACCTTTTTTGCTTCCGTAACAATCTCCGGTCCGATTCCGTCTCCCGGAATCACAGCAATTCTATAATCCATGGTTATGGCCTCCTGTATCTTTTTTTCATTTTATGCTTGTATTATAACACACTCTTTGATATAATTAAAATACATATTAAGAATAGCTATTATAACTTTGAGTTATATTATAAAGACGAACAAACTTACATTTTTCTTGATTTATCAATGGTTTACGGAGGTTATATGGAAGTAGAATCCACTTTATCCTCCTACCGTATCTTTAACGCAGTAGCAGAGACGGGTAATATCTCCAGGGCAGCCAAAGAGCTTTACATCAGCCAGCCTGCCATCAGCAAAGCAGTCAGCAAGCTCGAACAGAGTCTGTCGGTCAAGCTTTTTACCCGAAACTCGCGCGGCGTCAAATTGACGGAGGAGGGCGCACTGCTTTACGAGTATACCTGCTCAGCTTTTGAGTCTCTTCGTCAGGGCGAAGAAAGCATACGAAAGATCAATGCTCTCGGAATCGGCCACATCAAAATCGGAGTCAGTACCACACTTTGTAAGTACCTGCTGCTCCCGTATCTGCAGAGCTTCATTCAGGTCTATCCTCATATCAAGGTCACGATTGAATGCCGCTCCACATTTGAAACACTTGCACTATTAGAAGAAGGAAAGCTGGACATCGGCCTGATTGGTAAACCGTCTCAGACCAAATCCATCGACTTCTTCCCTCTGCAGACAATTCAGGATACGTTCGTTGCCAGTCCACGTTACCTTAAGAACCTGACCGAACGCGAGCCCGGAATTTTAGAGAAAAAGCGTGAGCTTTTCTCCCATGCGAATCTGATGCTTCTGGACGAGAAGAATATCACACGTGTCTACATTGAAGACTATTTTTCCAAAAATGATATTCATACCGGACAGATTCTTGAAGTCAGCAATATGGATCTCCTCATCGAATTTGCAAAGATTGGGCTTGGTATCGGCTGTGTCATCCGTGAATTTGTCAGCAAAGAACTGGAGGACGGCACCCTGACCGAGCTTCCGCCGATTCGAAGGATTGCCAGACGAACCGTTGGCTTCGCTTATAACAAGACCGCAGTACAGAATGATTCCGTAAAACGATTTATCCGCTTCTATAAGGAGGACGCACAAAATGATAACAGCAAAGCACAAAAGGAAGCTCCGTCGGTTCTTTCGAAAAACCAAACGAAGCCTGAAACGTAAAATCTACAATTTTCTTGTGGCACTCTATACCAAAGATTACCGCATCTCTTCCTTTTTTACTGTTTGCGCCGTTATGGTGCTCGTGCTTTTGGTCAGTCTGCTTTTTCCAAAAACAACCACTTTTGAAGCTGTCTCAACCTCTTCCGTTCTCGGCAGCGAGCTGACGCATGCACTCCATACTTATGCAGAGAAGACGAATGACGCTTCTCTTAATGCTGACGTCACCTTATTTTTACTTCCGCCGGTAGACGAAGCTTTGGATTTTACAGAGCTTTTGTCCGCCCCGCTTTATGGCTTTTATCTGACCGGTAAGGAGCTTTGTTATCTTCCGGAATACTATGCCTCTCTTTCGGATTCTTTTCCTGTGGGAATTCCATACACCGGTGGTCTTTCCTTTACCTATAATCCGCACCGGATTATTTACAACCGTGCTACTGATATTTCTCTGCAGCAAATGGATGGTACCCTTTCACCGATTGCAGGCGAAAAACTATATTACGTCATTGGAAATGACCTTGCTTTTTCCATGTTCCATTATCTTTCCGAGCGCACCTTCCACCTGATAAACATATGCCCGAAGGATGCTTTTGGTCGGCCAATCGCTGATTTTTCCGGTCAGCTGCTCCGTGGTCAAAACGGTTCCCACACCTTATTGGAGGTATACAAAAGCTATCTTGTGGAAGCTTCTGCGGCATCCTACGCTTCCGTTGATGGTCCAGGCAATGCTTCTGTCATCAGCCGTTGCACCTCGCGAAACGCTTCCGCACTGTTTTCCTCCTTAAACATCGCAGGCTTTTTTGTACTTGGCTGTGCCGTTCTTTTTCTGGGACTTGCCTACCTGCTTCGTCCGTACTTCTACCATATGTATATCCGTTTCCGGGTATTCCGGGCTCATCGTCGAAAGCGTGGAAAAGCTACCTTCCAGCTTCGTTTGATGTCCTTTCGAAAAAAGCAGTCAATTTTTTTCAAAAAACTATTGACAAATCGTGCCGCATAATATATACTAATCCTTGCTTGAAAGAGCAATGCACGAGTGGCTCAGTGGTGGAGTATCGCCTTGCCAAGGCGAGGGTCGCGGGTTCGAATCCCGTCTCGTGCTTAAAAAAATAAGAACAGTATCTTTGATACTGTTCTTATTTTTTTGAGCGCTACCGCGCTCCGAAGGTTCGAAGTCTCGCCTGCCGGCTCGGTCGGCGCTAGACGGTCTCCACCGGAGACCAGCGCCCCGTCTCGTGCTTTTTCCCGCACTACGTTCCGAAGGTTCGAAGTCTACGCTCCGCTTCGGTCGGCGCTAGACGGTCTCCACCGGAGACCAGCGCCCCGTCTCGTGCACTAAAAAAAGCCGACCAATCAGGCCGGCTTTTTTACTCTTCACTGTTCTCAAGTCTTCGCAAAAGGACAATCATCGGCATTATCAGCATTCCACAAAAGAAATTGCTTACGCCGTGAATCGCGTCCCACGGAAGTCCCGCGATAATCCAGGCAACGGTTGCCTTAAAGCTGTAGCCAAACAAAAGCGCCTGTGCCGGTGCGTAAAGCGTGCCGAACAAAAATCCGTGACAGGCATTTACCACCATATATATCACAGGTTTCGCCATTTTGGGAATCTTCTTCGGCAGAAGCATCGTTACGCCCCAAAGTACTGTCCAAAGATACAGATACGGAATCCACCAGGTGGCAAACCCACAAAAGAATCCATTGAGCAGAACATACGTATAAATCGGATACAGCGCCTTTTTTCGGTACACCACGGTAAGTGCAATAGTAAACACCCCAAGCAGATGAATATTCGGAGCAAACTCCATAATCACCTTAGAGGCATACATCAAAGCGCCGAGCATTCCGAAGACTGCGGTTTCTCTTACTGTCAGCTTCATTATTTTTCAACTTTAAACATATACGTTTTACCGGATTCCGCCTTTGTGGAATCAACTCCGGTGGTTGCATACTCGCCATCAATATAAAACGCCCAGTAAGTCTTGTCCACATCATAATCTGCAGTAATTCCGTTAACAGTCTTTACATACAGACCATACTCGCTCGTTTCTCCTGCAATCAGACTGACTTCGAGCAGTGCCTCACCGACAGTCTCTTTGTCCGTGTGAATCTCAAACGAGGTTTCCTTACCGTCCTTGTCCACTACCCGGAACGCAAATACCGTCTGACCCTCACCTAACACAGTGTCCTTTGTTTCCTCTGAACCCTGCGGTGCAGTGGTCGGCTCGTCCTGTCCGCCCTTGTTCCCGGTGTCGTCCGTACCCTGTACTTCAGTCGTCGGCTCCGGATTTTCACCGTCATTCTTCCCGCCACATCCAAGCATCGAAAATGCCATAGCCACAATAAGCATCATGCAGATGAGCCAAGAAGTAATTTTTCTGCTACTTCTCTTTACCATCTTTTGGTTCCTCCTAAAAAATTATAGTTTTCCCTTTTTACCGGCACTCGCGGCGTCTTCCAAAGGATTATAATATCCGGATATTTCGACTGAGCGATCCATAATTCCGTCTTCTCAGAATCACTTCCAATGACATTTCCCCGACTGTGGCACCGGGTCAGGAATTATGCTGTAAATTCGCATCACGGCGACGGGCTCGTATAGGAATTCCACCTATTTCCCCGAATATTACTCTCTATCATAAAAATATGATATACAAACCCACAAACGTCCGTAACAAAAAACAAGCGTTTTCGCAAAGACCACGCTATTATAACACCTCATTTTGAGAAAAGCAAGTCCAAGAACCAAAATATGATAATTGCTTTTCTTACTTTCTCATGGTAAAATAGTGGGAGTCTAAGATTTAGGAGGTATGTATGGAAGTATTTAATTTCAAGAAACTCTGGATTGCAGTGATTGTATTTTTCATGACACTGTCTTCCCTGATTTCCTGCGGCAAGAAGGCAGATACTACTCCGCAGGGCAATGACACAACTGCCGAACCGGTTGTGACCCACAAGGTTGAGATTGAGGTGGAAAACTACGGAACAATTGCGCTGGAGCTTTATGGCGAAATGGCTCCCGACACGGTTGCTAATTTTGTAAAGCTTACGAATGACGGTTTTTATAATGGTCTCACGTTCCACCGCATCATAAGTGGCTTTATGATTCAGGGCGGCGACCCGGAGGGGACCGGATTCGGTGGTTCTGACGAAACAATCAAAGGTGAGTTTACCGCAAACGGTTTTAACAATCCGCTGAAGCATACCCGTGGCGTAATCTCCATGGCGCGCAGCTCTGCATCCATGGACAGTGCAAGCAGCCAGTTCTTCATCATGCATCAGGATGCCCCGCATCTGGACGGTTCCTATGCTGCTTTTGGTAAGGTTACCTCCGGTATCGAGGTTGTGGATGCCATCTGTGAAAACACCCCGGTTGTTGACGGCGGTACCGTTCTCGCACAAAACCAGCCTAAAATCAAAGAAATCCGTGTGGTGGAATAGCCACACGGATTTTCAGTACTTCAGAAAGCATATCACCGATATAAGAAGCTATACTTCCTCCGTTGCCTCCTGTGGCGCCTCTATCGTTACCACAGCCTCATTCTGTGCATTGGAAAACTCT
>CALZBV010000182.1 GCA_945622055.1 uncultured Clostridia bacterium | reverse complement strand
GCCGCACGACAGCGGAGTGTGGCGATATGTGAGTTTTGTTGAGTGATGCGGGAGCGCGAAGCGCGGAGCATCACGGTTGCTTTCATTAGTCGTTTTCGGGGACGAACGAGCAACAAAACGAACATAAAAGCCGCACGACAGCGGAGTGTGGCGATATGTGAGTTTTGTTGAGTGATGCGGGAGCATCACGGTTGCTTTATTTTATTTTTCTTTTGGGACGGGAATGATATATGGGATTGCTTCAGTATGTAAAAGAGGAGATGCAGATTATAAAAGAGCGTGATGCGGCGCTTCATTCGCCCTGGGAGGTATTTTTGTATCCGAGCTTCCACGCGATTTTGCGGTATCGTTTTGCACATCGTCTGTACTTGAAAAAGCATTATTTTCTTGCACGCTGGATTTCACAGAAGGCTGCCAGAAAAACAGGGATTGAGATTCATCCGGGTGCACAGATTGGAAAAGGGCTGTTTATTGACCATGGTCATGGAGTGATTATCGGAGAAACGGCAATTATCGGTGATAACGTGACGCTGTATCAGGGGGTAACGCTTGGCGGTACCGGTAAGGAGCAGGGAAAGCGTCATCCGACCGTGGGCGACAATGTTATGATTAGTGCCGGTGCAAAGGTACTTGGTTCCTTTACTGTGGGTGAAAATTCAAAAATCGGCGCAGGCTCCGTGGTGCTCCGTGAGGTTCCTCCGAACAGTACCGTGGTCGGCGTGCCGGGTATTGTAGTGAAACAGGAGAATCGCCGGATTCCACGGGAGGATTTGGACCAGGTACATCTTCCGGACCCGGTTATGGCAGAGATTGCAGCCTTAAAGAAGGAAAACGAAGCACTTCGTATGCAGATGAAAGAGATTCTCGAAGCAATCGAGCGAAAATAAATCAAAGTGAGGCAAAAAAGGAGAGCATTATGGAAAACAGATTTCAGTTATTTAACACCCTGACGAGAAAAGTGGAGCAGTTCATTCCAAACGAGGACGGAAAGGTAAAAATGTACACCTGTGGTCCGACTGTCTATCATTTTGCACACATTGGCAATCTGCGCAGCTATATCATGGAGGATGTGCTGGAAAAGGCCCTTCGTTTTGCAGGCTATGATGTAAAGCGTGTCATGAACATTACTGATGTCGGTCATCTTTCCAGTGATGCCGATACCGGTGAGGATAAGATGTTAAAGGGTGCAAAGAGAGAGAACAAGACGGTTATGGAGATTGCAAAGTTTTATACGGATGCGTTTTTCTCGGATTGCAGTAAGCTGAATATTAAGACGCCGGATGTGGTTGAGCCGGCAACAAATTGCATTTCTGAGTTTATCCATATGGTTGAGGTGCTCCTTGAGAAGGGCTATGCATACCAGGCAGGCGGGAATATTTATTTTGATACCGCAAAGCTTGCGGATTATTATGTGTTTTCCAGTCAGAGTGAAAAGGAGCTTCTGGTCGGGGTACGTGATGATGTGGACGAGGACGAGAACAAAAAGAACAAGTCCGATTTTGTACTCTGGTTTACGAAGTCTAAGTTTGACGCACAGGAATTAAAGTGGGACAGTCCGTGGGGTGTCGGCTATCCGGGCTGGCATATTGAGTGCTCCGGAATTTCAATTAAGCATCTCGGAGAATATATGGACATTCACTGCGGAGGTGTAGATAACATTTTCCCGCACCATACGAATGAGATTGCACAGAGCGAGAGTTATCTGGGACACAAGTGGTGCAACTACTGGTTCCATGTACATCACTTAAACGACCGCTCCGGAAAGATGAGTAAATCCAAGGGTGACTTCCTTACGGTATCCCTGTTGGAAGAAAAGGGATATTCTCCGCTCGTTTACCGTATGTTCTGCTTACAGTCCCATTACCGTAAGCCGCTGGAGTTTTCTTATGAGGTTCTCGATCAGGTGGCAGCAGCTTATCAGAAACTTGTAAAGAGAATTGCTTCCCTGTCAGAGGAGGGTGAACCGGAGCAGGAAAAGTATGACGAGTACCGCAATAAATTTTTGGAGGCACTTGCGAACGACATCAATACATCCAGTGCCTTAACAATTGTCTATGATGTTTTAAAGGCAGATATGAAGGATGCAACGAAGCGTAAGCTGATAAGCGATATGGACTATGTACTCGGGCTGAATCTCGTGACCGCGGCAGAAACCAAGGAAGCGGGTGCCGGTGCGGATGAGGAGCTGACTGCCTGGATTCTTTCAAAAATCGAGGAACGTAAGGAAGCAAAGAAGGCAAAGGATTTTGCAAAGGCAGATGCAATCCGTGACGAGCTGCTTAAGAAGGGTGTTGCCATTAAGGACACCAGAGAAGGAGTCGTATGGGAACTGGTATAGAACAGGAAAATCTTGGGGCCGCCCGCATTCGTGCAGCCTTTTCTCTGGAGGAACAGGACATTCGGACGTATTCACCGTTGACGCTTGCGTATCTTGGAGATGCAGTGTATGATTTAATTGTCCGTACAATGTTAGTGGAACAGAAAAACATTCCGGTAAATAAGCTGCATCATCATGCCAGTTCGATGGTGAGGGCAGAGGCGCAAAAGGATGCGTATCACAGGGTAAAAAATGATTTGACCGAAGAGGAGCTTGCGGTTTTTAAGCGTGGGCGCAACGCAAAATCCTACACCAGTGCCAAAAACGCAACGATAGGAGATTACCGTGTGGCAACCGGACTCGAAGCACTGTTTGGGTACTGGTATCTGACCGGGCAGACGGAACGGATGCTTGCTATTGCACGTAAGGGACTGGATGCGTCGATTTCGGTGGAAAAGGCAGAGCAGACAGAAGCGTAGGTTTGTTTTGTCAATAAGGATAGGGCGGCTCTGTAAACGGGGCAGGCTGATTTGAAGAAAGGCGGTAAAATGCGATACGAGGAATTTACGATAGAGGGAAGAAATGCAGTGGCAGAGGCGTTTCGTTCCGGCAAAACGATTGATCGTTTATTTGTGCAGGAGGGCACTGCAGAGGGTGCGGTCAGCACGATTTTGCGGGAAGCAAAGAAGGGAAATGCGGTCGTTTCCTTTGTAAAAAAGGAAAGACTGGACCAGATGTCTTCAACCGGAAAGCATCAGGGTGTGATTGCATATGCTGCAGCCTATGAGTATGCAGAGGTTTCGGATCTTCTTGCAATTGCAAGGCAAAAGGGAGAACCGCCGTTTCTGGTTCTTTTGGATGGAATTGAGGATCCGCATAATCTGGGAGCAATTATCCGTTCTGCAAACCTGGCAGGGGCGCATGGCGTAATCATTCCAAAACGTCGTGCGGTAGGCCTTACGGCAACGGTTGCGAAAACGAGTGCCGGTGCGCTGAATTATACGCCGGTTGCTAAGGTGACGAATCTGGTTCAGACAATGGAGGACCTGAAAAAGGAGGGGCTTTGGTTTGTTTGCGCTGATATGGACGGCGAGGTTATGTATCGTCAGAATCTGACCGGGCCGATTGGTCTTGTCATCGGGAATGAAGGAGACGGTGTGAGCCGGCTTGTTCGTGAAAAGTGTGATTTTATTACCAGCATTCCAATGAAGGGTGAGATTGATTCTTTAAATGCTTCGGTGGCAGCAGGTGTCCTGATGTTTGAAATTGTACGTCAGAGAATGGGAAAATAAAAAGAAACCTACGGAAAGACGAGCGGGGGAGCAGATATGAAAGAGGAGCTTGCAAATAAAACTTCAGCGGAGGAGCTGGCTTTATTGGAGCGCGCTCAAAAAGGGGAGAATGCCGCAATCGAGGAAATGCTCAACCGGTATAAAAAGCAGGTGCGCGGAAAGGCAAATACACTCTATCTTGTAGGTGCGGATAAGGATGATCTGATTCAGGAGGGCATGATAGGATTATTTAAGGCAATTCGCGAATTTAACCCTGAGAAAAATGAGTCATTTGGCGCATTTGCACAGCTATGTATTACAAGACAGATGTATTCGGCAATCAAAGCCTCAAAAAGGAAAAAGAACCAGCCGCTAAATGATTATGTTTCCCTGTACGAAGAAGAGGTGTCCTTTTCACAAAATCCGGAGGAATCTGTGATTGACCGTGAAACGACACAGCAGCTGGAGGGTATGCTTATGGAGAGGTTAAGCAAAATGGAGCGTCAGGTGTTGTCCATGCATACGGCGGGATATTCCTGTCAGCAGATTGCGGCAGAGCTTTGTAAGGACCCGAAATCAATTGATAATGCGCTGCAACGCCTGCGCCGCAAACTGAAAACCGTGCTTGCGATTACAACGCGGATGTGATAAAATGATAGAATAACAAGGTAAGATAAGCCCAAGTTTTTTGGTAAAGATAGGAGATTTTTATGGCTGTTATGAATGTGGAATATGTGAATCCGTTTTTAACGGCAGCAGTTAGTGTGTTACGGGATTTCGGCATGGATGCCAAAGTTGGAAAACCATCCGTAAGACAGGCGGAGTTTGAAAAAGATACATTGATTATTATGATTGGCATTACCGGTGAGATGAAGGGGCAGGTATTACTTGCCTTCCGGAATAAGGTTGCATGTGCAGTTGCTTCGAAGATGATGATGATGCCGGTTGAGGAGCTGAATGAGATTTCTACCAGTGCGGTTTGTGAGCTTGGCAACATGATTCTGGGCAATACTGCAACGATTTTCTCCACAAAAGGAATCGGCATTGATATTACCCCGCCGACCATTTGTTCCGGTGAGGTAAAGTTTTCAAGCATTTATGCGGCAAATATCAGTGTGCCGATAGTTTTGGGCAACGGGAATGAAATTGAAATTCATGTATCGGTAAAGGGTGACTAGTATCACCCTTTACTGCTTTGTATTGTAAGGAGCAGATATGATTAATATTGTGTTACTTGAACCCGAAATACCGGCAAAT
>CALZBV010000181.1 GCA_945622055.1 uncultured Clostridia bacterium | reverse complement strand
CTTTTCTACGATGAATGCTGAAATCTCTTTCTGCATCTTACCACGCTTCTCAATCATACCGGTAACAGCGATGATGATGTAAACATCAGCATACTTACCATTGGTAATGAAGCACTTGGATCCGTTCAGAACCCACTCATCTCCGTCAAGAACAGCCTTCGTCTGCTGTCCCTGTGCATCGGTACCTGCACCCGGCTCAGTAAGACCGAATGCGCCGAGCTTTTCACCGGAAGCAAGAGCCGGAAGGTATTTTGCCTTCTGCTCCGGAGTACCATAGGTAAGAATCGGGTCGATACAAAGAGAGGTGTGTGCAGATACGATAACGCCCGTAGTACCGCAAACCTTCGATAACTCCTCTACGCACATTGCATAGGTTAACGGGTCACAGCCCTGTCCGCCATACTCCTTCGGTACCGGAATCCCCATGAAACCAGCCTTTGCCATCTTCTTCACAGTTTCTTCCGGAAACTGCTCGTTCTCATCGGTCTCCTGTGCTAACGGCTTAACTTCGTTCTCTGCGAAGCTCTGGAATAAGCTCTGGGCCATGAGATGCTTCTTGTCTAATGAAAAATCCATTTGTTTTTTCCCTCCTTAAATGATAACACATAGTCCGCGGGAAGCCCCGCGGACATGCGAAATTATTCTTTTCTTATTCAGCGTCTACCGGAGTCTTGGTGCGGTCTGCGTTATATACGTAGAAGCCCTTTCCACTCTTTACACCAAGGTTTCCGCCACGAACCATCTTACGGATTAACGGGCAGGCACGATACTTGCTGTCTTTGGTCTCTGCATAGAGAACATCCATAATTGCAAGGCAGATATCAAGACCAATGAAATCACCTAACTCAAGCGGTCCCATCGGATGGTTCGCACCAAGCTTCATTGCAGCATCAATACCTGCAACATCGGATACGCCCTCCATCTTGATAAATGCTGCTTCGTTGATCATCGGAATAAGAATACGGTTCACTACAAAACCGGCAGCCTCATTTACCTGTACAGCGGTCTTTCCGATTTCTGCAGAAATCTTCTTAATCGTATCAACCGTTTCAACCGGAGTATTCACACCGGCAATAACCTCAACTAACTTCATACGGTCTGCCGGGTTAAAGAAATGCATACCAATCATCGGACGGGTAAGACCATTGCCGATTTCGGTAATAGAAAGACTGGAAGTATTTGAAGCAAATACGCACTCCGGCTTACAGATCTTGTCAAGCTCACCGAACGTAGTCTTCTTGACTTCCATGTTCTCAAATGCTGCCTCAACGATGAGGTCACAATCCGCACACAAATCTTCCTTCAGACCCGGGGTGATCTTTGCAAGAATTGCATCAACAGCCTCCTGCGTCATCTTTCCTTTTTCAACGAGCTTTGCATAGCCCTTTGCAATCTTGGCCTTACCGCCATCAGCCCACTCCTGCTTAATATCGCAGAGAGCTACCTCGTATCCCTCGGTCTGAGCAAATGCCTTTGCAATACCCTGACCCATGGTGCCTGCACCGATTACACCAACCTTCATTGTATTATCCTCCTTCGGTTTATCAATTAGCAGTTCTTAAACGGAACTACCTTTAACTTCTTTTCCTTATCCTTCTCAAGGAAATTACCCATTCCGGCCTTCTGGTCTTCTGTCTCAAAGCAATCTCCGAAAAGCTTCTCTTCGATTACGATTGCTTCATCGATTCCAACCTGTAAGCCGTCATTGATTGCCTTCTTGCAGTTACGAACAGCAATCGGAGCCTGAAGAGCAATTCCCTCAGCCATCTTCTTTGCTGCCGGAAGAAGCTCCTCAAGCGGATATACTGCATTTACAAGACCGATACGATATGCCTCATCAGCCTTGATGTTTCTTGCGGTGTAAATTAACTGCTTCGCCATTCCCGGGCTTACCAGACGGGCAAGTCTCTGCGTTCCGCCAAATCCCGGGGTGATTCCAAGACCAACCTCCGGCTGTCCGAATACAGCGTTCTCGGAACAGATACGGATATCACAGCTCATGGAAATCTCACAGCCACCGCCAAGTGCGAAGCCGTTTACTGCAGCAATCACCGGAAGTGGGAAGCTCTCCAGCTTACGGAAAACATCATTTCCCTTCTTACCGAATGCTTCACCTTCTGCCTTTGTTAAGGTGCTCATCTCTCCGATGTCTGCACCCGCAACGAAAGACTTTTCTCCTGCACCGGTGAGAATCAGACAACGAATCTCATTCTGATCTACAGCATCAAGAGTAGCATCAAGCTCCTCAAGAACCTGACTATTTAAGGCATTCAATGCCTTCGGACGATTGATGGTAATAATTCCAACACGTCCCTCGGTTTCATACGTAATGAACTCCATCTGGAATTCTCCTTTTCTATGATATTAGTCTCTTTCTACGATGGTTGCACAACCCATACCGCCACCGATACAAAGCGTTGCAAGACCCTTCTTTGCATCTCTTCTCTTCATCTCATGAAGAAGCGTTACAAGGATACGGCATCCGGAAGCCCCTACCGGGTGACCAAGTGCAATTGCACCACCGTTTACATTCAGCTTGCTTGCATCAAAGCCAAGGTCACGGCCTACAGCGATAGACTGTGCAGCGAATGCCTCATTTGCCTCAATAAGGTCCATATCAGCTACAGTTAAGCCGGTCTTTGCCATAACCTTCTTCGTAGCAGCAACCGGTCCAACGCCCATGATAGACGGATCAACACCGCCAAGAGCACCTGCAACCCAGGTAGCCATCGGAGTTACACCGAGTTCCTTCGCCTTCTCTTCACTCATAACAACAATCGCAGCAGCACCGTCATTAATGGAGGAAGCGTTGCCCGCAGTCACGATACCATCCTTCTTAAATGCCGGACGAAGCTTTGCGAGGGTCTCAGCAGTGGTTCCCGGACGCGGACCTTCATCAGTATCAAATACAACGGTTTCCTTCTTCTTCTTAACCTCAACCGGAACGATTTCTTCCTTAAATACGCCTGCGGAGATAGCAGCTACAGCCTTTTGCTGGCTGTTTGCAGAGAACTCATCTAACTCTTCACGGGTAATTCCCCACTGCTCACAAACATTCTCAGCGGTAATTCCCATGTGATAATCATTGAATGCATCCCAAAGAGCGTCGTTAACCATGGTATCAATCATCGGTGCATTACCCATTCTGTAGCCGTAACGAGCCTGCGGTAACGCATACGGTGCCATGGACATGTTTTCCATACCACCTGCTACTACAATGTCAGCCTCACCAGCCATAATCATCTGAGCAGCCATGTTTACGCAGTTCAGACCGGAACCACACACAACGTTAACGGTAACTGCCGGTGTCTCCACTGGAAGTCCCGCCTTAAGAGCAGCCTGACGGGCTACGTTCTGTCCCAGACCAGCCTGGATTACACAACCCATGTAAACATGATCCACCTGCTCCGGCTTAACACCTGCACGATTCAGTGCCTCCTTGATAACAATAGAACCAAGAACCGGTGCCGGAGTTGTACTCAGTGAACCTCCCATGCTTCCGATTGCGGTACGGCATGCTCCTGCCAATACAACTTTCTTTGCCATTTTGTTCTCCTCCTTATATGTCTTGTTTATTACTAACAATACCTGCTCCGCATGCACCGTTTCGGTACATTGCGAACCTGGTGCCTTCAAGTCGGAAACCATGCTTCTCATTCCGTCTCAAAACGCACGCATGTGTATTTTATTATACTACATAAGCCTATGTTTGTCAAATATCTGTCAAGCATTTTTCAACAAAAACCACAAAAAACCGCAGACAAAATTGTCCATATGGTATCCCACCCGAACAACTCTGTCTGCGGCACATTCCCTATTCATTTCAGATTTCAGCAATCGCCTAAATTCCTGTAAAGTCCGTCAATTAGTTACAACCCTTTAACAGACGTTTTTCATGCTCCGGATCAAGCTTTGCCTGCTTATCGGAATCCTCCTTGACAATGCCAAGGATTTCCTCTGCTTCCTTTACCTGTTCAGCAGTCGGGGTCGGAACATCCTCCAGCGGATACTTAATCTTTAAATTCTCCCACTTAAACATACCAAGCGTATGGTATGGAAGAATCTCCACACGGGAAACAGTTTTCAGTGAATCAATGAACTGTCTGAGCTGCTTAAGCTCCTCCTTGTCATCCGTGATACCAGGTACAAGAACGCGCCGAATCCACATTTCTTTGCCATGATCGCTGAGCCAGCGTGCCATTTCCAGAATATTTGCATTGTCCTTGCCTGTCAGTGATTTGTGTCCAGCCGGATCCGTATGCTTAATATCCAGCATCACAAGATCCGTATACTTCATCAGTTCCACAAACTTGCTGTAAAACGGCTCCTCCATTGTAAACGGATTGCCCGCTGTGTCAATCGTCGTATGAATTCCTTTTTTCTTTGCGATTTTGAAAAACTCCGTCACGAAATCAATCTGTAACAGCGGTTCTCCTCCACTTACCGTAATTCCGCCTTTTTTGCCCCAATACGGCTTGCAGCGATAAGCCTTATCAAACATCTGTTGTGGCGTGTACTCTGTATAATCTCTTGTACTGTTCATGTCCCAGGTGTCCGGATTGTGGCAGAACTTGCACCGCATCTGGCAGCCCTGAACAAAAACAACAAAACGAACACCCGGTCCATCAACCAATCCAAAAGACTCAATCGAATGAACCCGTCCAATCGGTGTTGTCTTCTCTGCTTCCATATAATCTCCTCCTGCAAATTAGCTTTTCTTTATTGTACTCGGAAGGTTCTTCTCTCTTACTGGAAATAATCGCCTTTCCTTTTTCAGCATAGCTTGCTATATAGTTAAAAAACGGGGGTAAATCGAAATTTACCCCCGTGCAAAGACTGTCTGGCAGACAGCCTGCTTCTCAATTACAGATTTCCGTGGCAGGTACGTGCAATAACATCGAGCTGCTGCTTCTTGGTCAGATCGATGAACTTAACAGCGTAACCGGATACACGTACGGTAAAGTTAGCATACTCTTCCTTCTCCGGATGCTCCATAGCATCAATGAGCTTATCTGTACCAAATACGTTTACA
>CALZBV010000180.1 GCA_945622055.1 uncultured Clostridia bacterium | reverse complement strand
CCCGGCTTCATATCCGAACGTTACATTTTCAAACGTAACCTTACCGCGAATCGGCTTCATCTCAACTGCATCCGCTGCATCATCCACCGTTACCGGCTCGTCCAGGGTTTCAAAAATACGCTCCAGATAAGCAATATTATTGATAAAGCTGTTGAAAATATTTCCGAGGCTCATGATTGGCTGCCAGAACCGGGATGCGTAGGAGGAAATTGCAAGGATGGTACCTACCGTTTCCTGTCCCTGTCCAAAGATAATGAGTCCAAAAATAAAGATTGCCGCGCGGATGATTACAGAAATACTGTCGATACCCGGCCACACAAGATTACTGTATTTTACCGCCTCCATCCAGGCTCCTCTGGTACGATCGGAAAGCGTTTCAAATATCTCAGCGTTCTCATCTTCTCTTGCAAAAATCTGTGTTACTCTTGCACCAACGATATTCTCCTGAAGGTATGCATTTAGGTTGGAATTCTTGTTGGAAACCTTCTGCCACGCTTTACGCTGCTTTTCCTTAATCCAGAACATAAACACCGCAAGTACCGGCACACCGGCCAGCACAACAAGCGACAGCTTAACATCTACCAGAAACATGAACACTACAATAAATATCAGATTAAATATTTCGAGAATCACATTAATCAATCCGTTGGACAGAATATCTGAAACGGAGTTAACATAGTTGACGACACGAACTAAAATCTTACCGTGCGGTCTGTCATCATAATACTGGAACGGCAGCTTCTGAAGATGCTCAAATACATCCTTGCGGATATCATAAA
Source organism: uncultured Clostridia bacterium (assembly GCA_945622055.1). GTDB lineage: Bacteria > Bacillota > Clostridia > Lachnospirales > Lachnospiraceae > SIG307. The sequence goes on along the minus strand of CALZBV010000180.1, from coordinate 4,255 downwards.
TAATGCCCTGACCAACCTTTATCATGATTCTTGAACGTAACACTGCAAACAAAATACTGATAACAAAGCATACAATAAGCAAAATTGCAAGTGTAAACAGCATTTCCTTGTTTTTCTCAGGAATAGCAACATCCAGTGCCTTTCGGGAAATCATCGGAGAGAACAGACCCATAACGGCACCAATTGCACTCAGCAGTAACGCGAAAAGCATCTTTCCTGCATATTTCTTAACATATACCATAGCGCGAAGCAAATGCTTAAACTCAAAAGGAGTTTCCAATACTTCGTCTTCTTTATAGGTATTTCTTCTTGCCATATCAGATATCCTCCTCTCCGGTCTGCAGTCTGACCACATCATAATAGTAACCGCGCTTTGAAAGCAACTGTTCATGTGTACCGGCTTCCGTTATTCTGCCGTCCTGAAGCACTAAAATCAAATCCGCATTCTTAGTCGTGGATACACGCTGTGCAATAATAATCTTGGTACAATCAAAATCCAGATGACGTAAGCCTTCCTGAATTGTCTTTTCCGTTTCCAGATCGACTGCGGAGGTCGTATCATCCAAAATCAGAATGGAAGGCTTGATTGCAAGTGCTCTCGCAAGCGAAATTCTCTGCTTCTGTCCGCCGGAAAGACCCACACCTCTTTCACCGACAATCGTATCATATCCCTCCGGCATCTTGGAAATAAAGTCCTCTGCCGCAGAGTACTTTGCAAACTTCCGAACATCATCTGCGGAAATATTTGCATCACCATACGCAATGTTACCATCAATCGTATCCGAGTAAAGAAGTACATCCTGCGTCGCAAGTCCGATGCTTTTCCGAAGTGGCTGGATTTTGTAATCTCTGATGTTTTTTCCGTCAATGTAGATTTCCCCTTCGGTAGGCTCATAAAATCTTGGAATCAGATTGATTAATGAAGTCTTTCCGCAGCCGGTTTCACCCATAATCGCAATTGTCTGTCCTGCCTCAGCTGTAAAAGAAATATCATGAAGCACCGGAATATCCGCATCCTCATAACGGAAGCTTACATTCTTAAACTCTATCTTACCCTTTAAACGTCCCTCGATATCACACGCTCCCGGAAGATCCACGATTTTCGGTTCTGCATAATAAAGCTCCATTACCTTCGCAGAAGCAGCATCAAAACGCTGGAATTCGTTCATAACATTTCCCATGTTTCTCATCGGATTGGCAATCGCCCAGATAAGTCCTGAAAAAGCCGCATACTCACCCATTGTCAATTGATCATTTATCAAAAACAGGCCTCCGATTACAAGAAGAATTACCGGCATGAGGTTTGCAACCGTTTCAACAAACGGAAAGAAACGAAGCCATACAAAGGATGTCTCGATGTTCGTTTTCGAATATTCCGAATTACACTGATCAAATTTCTCTATTTCATGCTCTTCCTTTGCAAACGCCTTTACCACACGGTTTCCGGAGATATTTTCCTGTGCGGCGGTATTCAGGGTGGCCATTTTCTCACGCAGCAGCTTATGCTTCGGCGCTACCTGCTTTTTGAAGAGGAAGATAATTCCGAAAATAATCGGAGACATCATAAGCATAATTAATGCCAGCTTCCAGTTCATAAAGAAGAAATAAATCATGGTTGCGGAATAAAGCGCGAAGGATTCGATAATCGTGCGCACCACCCAGGCAATCATATGACGCACCGCATCCAGGTCACCGGTCAGTCGTGTCATCAAATCACCGGTACGATACACGCTGTAAAATGCCATATCCTGACGCTGCATTTTGTTATACAGGAAGTTACGGATGCGGTATAGCGCCGCCTGCGAAACCTTCTCGTAAATCATACAATCCAGATACACAACGGTAACTCGAAACAGAGTCAAAAGAACCATTGCCGCAATCAGACCAAAAAACAGGCTTCTTTTGGTTTCCAGATTGGATGCTGCATTCTCGCCGGACAAAAACAGGTCAATAATCTGCTGTGTCACGAATGGAACGGTCAGCTGAAGTACGTTGTACAGAAGCGTACCAAAGATTCCGAGAATATACAATCCACGGTATCCTTCCATATTCTCCCATAGCCATCGTAGTTTAGATTTCTTCATTTCGTCACTCAACCTTTCGCTATTTGTAAAAAAGTAACTCCATTTTTGAATAAAGTATGTCATATTTTGAAAAAAAATGATATAATATACTTGCACTAAAAATTGTATAAATCTCTTTTTTCTATATGCAGTTTTCAGTAGGAACGGGCTTCGTGTGAAAAGCAATTTTCATACGGTCAGATGTTGCCCATTAAAAGTTATATCGCAATCTGCAGCATTTTGTACGGGCGCCGGAATGCTAAATCCCAACAGATTGCGAAAAGCGGAGACAATGATGAACGGATTATACGAAGAAAGTGACCTGATTAACCACCCTTATCAATGCTTTTATTACGATGCCACAAGCGATACGCTTCCCGTTGCACCACACTGGCACTATTACATGGAAATCATCCTTGTTCTCAAAGGAAAACTGAGAATTCAGGCTGAAAACACAGAATACCTTCTTTCTTCCGGCGAGCTGATTATCCTGCATTCCAAAACGGTGCATGCATTCTATTCCGCAGACGATGCACCGGCACTGGTGGCAGGGCTCCAGCTTGACCTGAAAAACCTGAACTTTACAGCCAACTTTACCCCCAGTCTGGACAACATATTTCAGGCAGCAGAAAAAAAGGCCCTTCCCATTATAATGGAAAGGACCTATGTTGAAGAAAAGCAGCTGGAGGTGCTTTTCCGCAAATGCATCTCCGAGCTCTGGAACAAGGAATACGGCTATCAAAGCATCATCATGTCAGAGATTTTCCAACTGCTGATTATTATTGTTCGCTACTGGCAAAAGCACGGCTTCAGCTTTGATTCCACCGTGTATACCGTAGAGGATAACTATGACATCTATAATGTTTTGCCATATATTTCTGCTCACCTCGACAACGAACTGAAGGTAAGTGATATTGCAGCCCACTGCGGACTGAGCTACTCCTATTTTGCCAAACGTTTTCAGGAAATCTACGGAAAAAGCTGCAAGAAATACATTGAGGACATGCGTGTTCACAAGGTAGAAGAGCTTCTTCTGTTCACGGATTTTGATCTCACCTACATCAGTCAGGTCACCGGCTTTTCCGATTGCAGCCATCTGATTAAAAGCTTTAAGGAACGCCGGGGCATTACGCCAAAACAGTATCGCCTGCGTAACAAACGAAAACATGTCGTGGAATAAAATATCAAAAAACTATTTTCAGTTTTCTAACGAAAAAGTTCATTTTTTTATATCCACCATATTTTCATTAAATTCTGTTATTTCGTAAAATTTAAGAAAGCGCTTATCCCCCTGTCTTCCAGGTATTTCTGCAATTAACTTCTTCTGTTCTTCATTAAGCTCCCATCGTGTGGAGCTTCTTATTTTTTCTTCACCGGAATCCAGATTTCACAATAGTAATTCTCATCCTGAATGCCCTTTGCATACTTTGACCAAGTTTCCGTGCTATCGTGCCGTCAATCATATCGGAAATACCCGCAAGCAGATAGCAGACATAGAATTCGGGTGAAAATACTGAAAACAGAAACATCAGCATACTTATTATAATTCGGCAATACGTTATAGCATTCGCTATCATTCTACTTTCACCTTCTCAAATGCCACAGTTTCTTCCTGCATCCATCTATCCAAAAATCTCATCTGCTCCTTAGTATGAAACCAGTGTTCTCCGCCCTCCATTACTGTAAGCCCCGCGCCATTATCATTAACAAATTCATTAATCGTATCGATTGACTGCAGGTTATCCGTGCTTCCATACAATATTTCAGTCGGCACATTCCAGTTCAACTTACTATTTCTGACATACTGAAGATAATCCCATGATAAATCATCTCCGAAATCAACTGGAATAATTTTTTTCTCTTCCAGTTCTCTTTCGCTTATTCCTGCCCAAGAAATCATATCAAGTATCAGTTTCTCCAGATTTACAATCGGCGAAATAAAGTATGCTCTTTCAAAATACTCACTAATACCTGCGTTCATAGAAAAATAAGCCCCAATGCTGCCGGCAATAAGAATCATTTCACTATATGTCTTTTTAAGTTCCTTTACCTTATCACCAAATTCTTCCTTGGCCTCCCAGGGATTCTCAGCTTTGTAATCAAACCCATATACGTCATAGTCTCTAAAAAACGGTTTGTAATGTTCCGATTCTGAAGCACTTCCACCTTTTCCATGAACATAAAAAACCAAC
>CALZBV010000179.1 GCA_945622055.1 uncultured Clostridia bacterium | reverse complement strand
GGACGAACCTGCGTGGCAACCGGAAGCAGATTGCACCTGATTGAACCGCTGGGGTTTGATATTTCCGAGAAGGCGGTACGGCGTGCAGGAATGGATTATTGGAAGCTGATTGACCTTCATGTATATAAAAACTACGAGGAATTTTTAAAGAAGAATCCGGGGGCAAGACCGTACATGGCAACGACGAAGGGCGAGCAGCTCTATTCGGAGGTTGCCTTTGAAGAGAATTCGTATATTATGTTCGGAAAGGAAAGTGCCGGAATTCCGGAGGAGCTTCTGATGCGTGACAGGGAGCGCTGCATCCGTATCCCGATGCTTCCGGACATCCGTTCTTTGAACCTTTCCAATTCGGTTGCTATTGTGACGTATGAGGCAATGCGGCAGCAGAAATTTACACATATGCAGATGCAGGGGGAGCTTCACCGCCACAAATGGAGTGACCTGAACGGGTAGTTACAGTGGATAGGAGACAGGTATGAATGAAAAAGCATTACGTACGTTAGAGTACGGGAAAATTATAGAAAAGCTGCAGCAGTATGCAGGCTCTGAGGCAGGAAAGAAAAAATGTGCCGCACTTAAGCCTTTGACAGAGCTTGGCAAAATAAGAGAGCTGCAGCAGGAGACCTCCGATGCGCTTGCGCGGATTTATTCCAAGGGCGGAGTGTCCTTTAACGGAATACCGGAGATTGGCGGTACCATCAAGCTTCTGGAGGTGGGTTCAACCCTGATGGCGGGAGAGCTTCTTAAGCTTGCCTCAGTGTTATTTGCAACGCAGAGGGTAAAGCAGTTTGGCACGAGCGGACAGGAGGAAATAACAGATTCACTTACGGAGCGTTTTGAGCTTTTAGAGCCGATGGTGCTTTTGCGTACAGAGATTGAGCGCTGTATTATTTCGGAGGAGGAGATTGCAGACGATGCAAGCTCCGGCTTAAAGCAGGTACGCAGACATATGCGAATCGCCAACGATAAAATCCGTGAACAGCTTGCGTCTATTGTTAATTCCCAGGATAATAAGCTGATGCTGCAGGATGCACTGGTTACGATGCGAAACGGAAGATACTGCCTTCCGGTAAAGCAGGAATATCAGAGTAAGTTTTCCGGTATGATTCATGATCGTTCCGCAAAGGGTGCGACTGTGTTTATGGAGCCGATGGCAATCGTTAAATTAAATAACGAGCTTGCAGAGCTTGCCCTGCAGGAAAAGGAAGAGATTGAAAAGGTACTTGCAACGCTTTCGGAGGAGGCTGCGAAGCATACGGAGAATCTGGAATATAACCGTGTAACACTTGCGGAGCTGGATTTTATTTTTGCCCGTGCCACACTTTCAAAGGCAATGAAGGCAACGGAACCGGTATTTAACGAGCGTGGCTATGTAAATATCAAAAAAGCACGTCATCCGTTGATTGACCCACATAAGGTAGTTCCGATTGATATTTATCTTGGTGATGAGTTTGACCTGTTGATTATTACGGGACCGAATACCGGTGGCAAAACAGTATCTCTAAAGACCGTAGGTCTCTTTACGCTGATGGGACAGGCAGGACTTCACATTCCGGCATTTGACGGCTCAGAGCTTTCCGTATTTGAGGAGGTATTTGCCGATATCGGAGATGAGCAGAGTATCGAGCAGAGCCTCAGTACCTTCTCTTCACACATGACCAATACCGTGTCGATTTTACAGCAGGCCAACGAACGTTCCCTTGTCCTATTTGATGAGCTGGGTGCAGGTACTGACCCGACAGAGGGTGCAGCACTCGCAATGGCTATCCTGACGTCACTGCATCGCAGAGGCATCCGTACCATGGCAACAACGCACTACAGTGAACTTAAGATTTTTGCGTTGTCAACCGAAGGAGTATCAAATGCATGCTGTGAGTTTTCCGTGGAAACACTTCGGCCGACGTACCGGCTATTAATCGGCATTCCGGGAAAGAGTAATGCCTTTGCAATCTCGCAAAAGCTTGGTCTGTCGGAGCAGATTATTAACGAGGCAAGAGATTTTATTGGTGTAAAGGACCAGAGCTTTGAGGATGTGATTGCGGAGCTTGAGCAGAAAAGGATTGCGGCGGAGCAGCGGGAGGAAGAGGCGCAGAAGCTGTTTGCGGAAGCAAAGGAACTGAAGCAGAAGCTTGCTGAGAAGAACGAGAAGCTGGATTCTGCAAAGGAACGCATTCTTCGTGATGCAAATGAAAAGGCGAAGGATATTTTGCAGGAAGCAAAGGATTATGCGGATGCCACGATTAAAAAGTTTAACAAATGGGGCAAAAGCGGGGCCGGTCGCGAGATGGAGCAGGAGCGCAATGAGCTGAGAAACCGTCTCGGTGAGAAAGAGAATTCGCTTGCCCTTAAGCAGAAAAAGGCAAAGAAGAATGCCCGTCTTACGACGGAGGAGATTAAGGTCGGAACAACGGTTCATGTACTCAGTCTTGACCTGATTGGAACCGTTGCAAGTCTTCCAGGGGCGAAGGGTGAGTTTTATGTTCAGATGGGCGTAATGAGAACCCTTGTAAACATCAGGGATGTTGAGCTTGCAAAGCCGGATTTGCAGCAGGAGGAGGACAAGAAGGATAAGTCCGGAGCCGGTAAAATCAAAATGAACAAGAGTATGAGCATCAGTCCGGAGTGCAATTTAATCGGGATGCGAGTGGACGAAGCATTACCGGTGCTTGAGAAGTATCTGGATGATGCGTATTTATCCCATTTGCCAAAGGTAACCATTATCCACGGACGCGGAACCGGTGCGTTGCGGGATGCGGTGCACCAGTATTTAAAACGCCAGCGCTTTGTAAAAAGCTTCCGTGTCGGTTCATTTGGTGAGGGAGATCATGGCGTTACAATCGTTGAATTTTAGGAGGTCTCATGGCAGTAAAGCAGAAAATAATGATTGTTGATGATGACAGCAGTATTGCAGAATTGATTTCGCTTTATCTGGTCAAGGAATGCTTTGATACCTTGATTGTAGAGGACGGAGAGGAAGCGCTGGATAAGTTCTCTTCGTATGAGCCAAATCTGATTCTGCTGGATTTGATGCTTCCGGGCATTGACGGATATGAGGTTTGCCGGGAAATCCGCAAGAACTCCAAAGTCCCGATTATCATGCTTTCCGCAAAGGGAGAGGTATTTGATAAGGTACTTGGTCTTGAGCTTGGTGCAGATGATTATATCATCAAACCTTTTGACTCGAAGGAGCTGGTAGCACGCGTAAAGGCGGTGCTTCGGCGGTTTACGCCTGCCGTAGTGGTGGCACCGAAGGAGGATGAGAGCTTTTTAAATGAAAAACAGGGTGATTATGTAATTTATGATGACCTGCTGATTAACCAGACAAACTATTCCGTGACGTATCAGGGAAAGCAGGTGGAAATGCCGCCGAAGGAGCTGGAGCTTCTGTATTTTCTTGCTTCCCACCCGAATCAGGTATTTACGAGAGAACAGCTTTTAGATCACATCTGGGGGTATGAATATATCGGTGACACCAGAACGGTTGATGTTCATGTAAAGCGTGTCCGTGAGAAAATCAAGGACCGTGCCAACTGGAGCATTGCTACTGTCTGGGGAATCGGTTATAAATTTGAGGTAAAGAGGACATGAAGGGCGGATTGTTTCGAAAACTTGTGCTTTTGTACCTGCTTCTGATCAGTGTTCTGTTTTTTATTGTAAATACACTTGGTCCGGATTATATGAAGAAACAGCTCATTGATGAAAAAGAACAGGAATTGTATCATGAAACCGGGTTCATTGCGCAAAGGTATGTAGAGCCGTATTATGACAACCGGATGACGGTCGACCTTCTGATGGAAAGCCTGAAGCCGGTTGCGAAGCACAGGGAGATTCGTATTCTGATTGTTTCGGCATGGGGCAGAGTAGTCGGAGATACTGCTTCGGCTTCCCAAAATGAGGTGACGATAAACGGCGATTTTTTTTCGGAAACCTTTCACCGTGAGGTGCTGCTTCCGGAGCTTTCGTCCCAGAAGCAGCTTGTGGTTGTGGTTCCGATTAATTACAATTACAGCACGCGAGGATATCTTTGTACAATGTACGGGATGGATGGCATAATGAAGGAGGTCGACCGGCGGGTCAATGAGCTGAATTTTTACTACCTGATTGTGCTTGCCCTGCTGACCATCGGATTTTGTGCGGTATATATTCTTTTCGTTTATCCGGCAAAAAAGCTGATTAAGGTTGCAAAGGCTTATTCGGAGGGAGATTTTAATACGAAAATTAACATCCGGTCGAATGATGAATATCAGCTTTTGTTTGAGCGAATCGGCTATATGGGAGATGCAATGAGCCGGTTTGATGAATATCAGAGAAAAATCATATCCAATATTTCACATGATTTCCGTTCTCCGCTTACGTCCATCAAGGGCTACACGGAGGCAATCAAGGATGGAACAATCCCGCCGGAGCAGCAGGATAAATACCTTGATACCGTGCTTTTTGAGGTAGAACGTCTGACGAAGCTGACAACGAATCTTCTGACGTTAAATACCTTTGACCAGAAGGGTATGATTTTGCAGAAGACAAAATTTGATATCAATATGGTAATCAAGAATGTCGCACGTAGTTTTGAAGGAACCTGTAAAAAGAAGCAAATACTGATTCAGCTGATTTTTGCGGAGTCGGAGATAGAAGTCTATGCTGATCGCGGAAAGATTGAGCAGGTCATCTACAATCTTGTGGACAACGCCATAAAATTCAGTCATGCGGAAGGAGAAATCCGGATTTTTTCGGAGTCAAAGGGACATAAAGCAATCGTTTCGATTCAGGACGAAGGAATTGGAATTGATAAACGCGATATTGCAAAAATCTGGGACCGATTTTACAAAACGGATACCTCCCGTGGTAAAGATAAAAAGGGTACCGGTCTGGGACTTTCCATCGTAAAGGAGATTATGGTTGCCCATGGAGAGAACATCAATGTAATCAGTACAACCGGTGTGGGAACGGAGTTCATTCTTACCCTTCCGCAGGTTGAACCAAAGAACGTATAGTTTCAGTGACAGGGATTTCTTACAAAGGGGAGCTGTATGGAAAACAAGAAA
>CALZBV010000178.1 GCA_945622055.1 uncultured Clostridia bacterium | reverse complement strand
GTTTCATTCTGTTTTTTCAAAGGATACGCTGGCAAAGGAAAAAAGCGTGGTACTGGAAGAAATCGACATGTACAATGATTCGCCGGATGACCTGGTGCATGAGCTTTTACAGAAACGCGTCTTTCGAACGCATCCGCTTGGTTTTCAGATATCCGGTACCAAGGGTGTCGTTCGAAGCTTTACCAGAGAGCAGTTACTGAATTTTCACCGGAAGCATTATCTTCCGGAGCGCATGGTACTTTCCGTTGCAGGCTGTTTTGACCGGGAGGCAGTGCTTTGGCAGCTTTCGCAGTTTTTTTGTCCGGAAGGACAGGGAATCTCTGCCCGGCTAAAGCAGGAAGGTTTTCGTCCGGACGGACGCTATGGGCGATATTTTGAAAGGGACAAAGCTATGGCAACCGGGCTTTTGGAGAACCGGAGCAAGGCATTGTATACGAGAAGCTTCAGCACTGTAAAAAGAGATACCTCACAGATTCATATGAACCTTGTATTTCCAGGGATTTCCTACCTGGATAAGCGGAGATACACGGCGGCCGTGTTTCAGTCCATTCTCGGCGGAAGCAACAACTCTCTTCTGTTTCAGAAAATCCGGGAGGAAGAGGGATTGGCTTATACGGTATATTCTTATGGGTGTCCGTATGCAAGGGAGGGTCTGGTTCATATTGATGCGGTAAGCGCACCGGGGCAGACCGGGGCTGTGTTTGACAATGTACTTAAGGTTTGTGAAAGCCTGAAAAATACGTTGATTTCCGAAAAGACACTGGCAACGCATAAGTCGTTGATCCGAACGGAAACGATTCTTTCCGGAGAAAGTGTGCAAAGCCGTATGGAAGGAAACGGAAGAAGCGTGCTGCTTCGGGGAAGAGTTATTTCACAGGAGGAGAATCAGAGTAATATTGATGCAGTAACGGCAGAGCAAGTGAAGGAATATGCGGAGCAGATTCTTTGTGAGGAGCAGATGAGCGTCTGTCTTGTAGGGGAGATTTCAGGGGCGGCAAGACGGATTCAGAGGCGTTTTGAAAAGCTGGAATGCCGGTATTAAAACAAGTGAGGCGTAGCTACTTGCGATTTTGCGTGGGACGCGTTATAATCAACACAAAATGTTTGAATGAACGAAAGGAGTTTTATATGAGCAGTATTGAAACAAAATGCCTTCATGAAGGCTGGAAACCGGGGAAGGGAGAGGCAAGACAGGTGCCGATTACCCAGACAACCACGTTTAAGTATGACACCAGTGATGAGATGGGAAAGTTGTTTGACCTTGAGGCAGACGGCTATTTTTACACAAGACTGGCAAACCCGACGAATGATGCCGTAGCAGCTAAGATTTGCGCTTTGGAGGGCGGTGTTGCTGCAATGCTTACATCCTCCGGCCAGGCAGCCAATTTCTATGCTGTATTTAATATTTGTGAAGCAGGAGACCACTTTATTGCGTCTTCCTCCATTTACGGCGGTACGTACAATCTTTTCGGTGTTACGATGAAGAAGATGGGGATTGAGTGTACGTTTGTTGACCAGACGCTTCCGGAGGAGGAGCTTGCAAAATATTTCAGACCGAATACAAAGCTTGTGTTTGGTGAGTCCATTACGAATCCGACCGTTTCGGTATTTGATTTTGAGAAATTTGCGAGACTGGCGCATTTCCACGGGGTTCCGCTGATTGTAGACAATACGTTTGCTACTCCGATTAACTGCCGTCCGTTCGAGTGGGGTGCTGATATTGTAACCCATTCCACGACAAAGTATATGGATGGACATGCAACTGCAGTGGGCGGATGTATCGTTGACAGCGGAAACTTTGACTGGCTGGCACATGCGGACAAGTTCCCGGGACTTACGACTCCGGATGAGTCCTATCATGGCATTGTGTATGCAGAGCGTTTCGGAAAGGCTGCTTACATTACAAAGGCTACCTCCCAGCTGATGCGTGACTTCGGTTCCATTCCGTCTCCGCAGAATTCCTTCTACCTGAATCTCGGTCTGGAATCCCTGCATATCCGTATGGAACGTCACTGTGCAAATGCACTTACGATTGCAAAGTATTTACAGGCGCACGATAAGGTTGCATGGGTACATTATGCGGATCTTCCGGGGGATGAGTACCATGAGCTTGCAAAGAAGTATATGCCGAAGGGTACCTGCGGTGTTCTTTCCTTTGGAATTAAGGGCGGAAGAGAGGCTTCTATCGCCTTCATGGACCATCTGAAGCTTATCTCCATTGTAACGCATGTTGCAGATGCAAAGACCTGTCTGCTTCACCCGGCAAGCCACACGCATCGTCAGATGAGTGAGGAGCAGCTTCTTGAGGCAGGCGTTCAGCCGGATTTGATACGTCTTTCGGTCGGCATTGAAAATGCAGAGGATCTGATTGCAGACATTGCACAGGCGCTAGAGCAGGTGAATTGCTAAGATTTGTTTTGATAGCTTTATTGCATCACTTACCATGAGGTCTTGAAAAGGGGACAGGAAGCTGTCCTCTTTTTTGTATATTTTTCTTTGCTTTGGCAAAACTTAGGTATGACGGTCTCATCATCAGACCGAATGCTTGAGTAAGGAGGCAGGTATGGGCCGGAAAAATGAGAACCAGTATGAACTGGATATTCAGAAGCAAAGGGAGGATTCCATTTCGGAATTTGGACAAATCGACCTGGAGGGAGATTGTGCGCCGGAGGAATATGGAAAGAAGCTGCATGTGCTTTGTATCATTGGAGAAATCGAGGGACATGAATGCTCGGCACAGAATTTGAAAACAACAAAATATGAGCATGTACTGCCACAGCTCGCACAGGTTGAGGCAGATGCACGCATTGGCGGTCTTTTGCTTTTGCTGAATACGATGGGTGGAGATGTCGAGAGTGGTCTCGCAATTGCGGAAATGGTGGCATCGCTGTCTAAGCCTACGGTATCCCTGGTACTTGGCGGTGCTCATTCAATTGCGGTTCCGCTTGCTGTTTCCACGAATTATTCCTTTATCGTACCGACCGGTACAATGCTGGTGCATCCGGTACGTATGAGCGGTATGATTATCGGTGCGCCGCAGACATACGATTATTTCCAGAGGATTCAGGACCGCATCACAGGCTTTGTGGAAAGTCACAGCGGGGTAAAGCGTGCGCGCATGGAAGAAATGATGCTGAATGCAGGGCAGCTGACGAAGGATCTCGGTACGATTTTAGTCGGGGAAGATGCAGTCAGAGAGGGCATGATTGACCAGGTCGGGGGAATCTGTGACGCGATTGCAAAACTGCGCGGGATGATGCAGGAAAACGGCAGATAAAATCGCCCTTTTGAAGTCCAAATCAGCAAAAGCTTAGAAGTGACGAAAGCCGATACTGTAATGATAGCTGCCCAAAAGGAAAAAGCACCTGACGAACCACAACAAAATAGTTCGACCAGGTGTTTTTTGCGTGAAAACGCTTTTATAGCAACGTTTCCTTCTTTTGTCCTGCTTACCGGAATAACGTACATTCCCCGGATTCACGGTAGTACCGTATCCGTTCTTCAATCGGTTCGCGTCCGCAACCCAGCTTTTTCCCGAGACAGTCCATACAGTAAAATGTCGTAACCGTGCGTGAGATTAACTTGAGGTTGATTGCTTTTTCATCTGCTGTGAGCTTTTTTTGGCAGAGGATGCAGTGCAGGGAATCAGGAGCTTTGCCCGAAGACTTCCTGTCACCATTTGCAGAAGCAGCGCGTGCGGTATCAATTGCAGAGGGTCTTGCAAAAAAGGAAGGCTCCGTACTCATGCGTTTTTCCTGACGAGCTTTGCACGTACAACGACACAGCCATGCGGTTCAACAACCGGTGCAAAACGTTCGGTAAACAGACCAAGCTCCTTGTGTTCAATGCAGTCGTACAGGGAGAGTGCGTAATCCGAGGAATACGGAAGTCCCATATCCCAGAACATTAAGGAAAGCTCGCGTTTTCCTTCGCCCATGTTAAAAAAGCCGATTGCAAGGTCTCCGTTGGTCAGTTGCTTTGCGAGAATGAAGTTTTCTTCGTCTGCATTCCACTGTGGCTGCGGAGTGATGCGGTAAGCACCACGGCATTCCAGATCCTGGTTGATTGCAATCAGGTCTTTGTTCTGAAGGAGTGCTTTCGTTTCCGGGGTTGCTTTACGGATATCGCAGCCAATCATCAGCGGAGAGCCCATAAGACACCAGAGAGCGAAATGCGTTGTGTATTCCGTTGCGGTGCAGCCACCAATGCCTGCTTTGATGAAATCGTTGTTGCTGCCGCCGTACATTCCGACAACGAGCATGTCCATGTCATTGTGACAGAAGGAGCCGGTGTAGCATTCCTTTCCAAGTTGGGAAAGCGCCAGTGCTTTAATGGAATCCCAATTGTCCTGGATGTCTCCGGTAGAGCGGTACATATGCGCGCCCGAGGAACGAATCCACTGGTACACGTTGTCTGCACCCCAGTTACAGGCAGAAAACAGGATGTCACGACCGCAATTTTTGAGTGCCATGCTCATACGCTTGTATAAAAGGTCGCCCTCCACCTTGTTCGGCTTGTAGCAATAGTCGTATTTTAAATAGTCCACACCCCAGGAAGCAAAAAGCGCAGCATCGTCAAATTCGTGTTCAAAGCTGGCCGGGTGACCCGCACAGGTATGTGTTCCGGCACAGGAATACATACCGAATTTCATTCCTCTTTCGTGGATGTAATCGGAAAGTGCCTTCATTCCGCTCGGAAACTTGTTCGGGTCCGGAACGAGTGCACCGTTTTTGTCGCGTTCCTTAAGGCTCCAACAGTCATCGATGACGATGTAATTGTAGCCGGCATCGCGATAGCCTTCTTTTACAAACAAATCAGCAACCTCGCGAATCAGCGTCTCGTTGATATCCCAGGTAAACGTATTCCAAGAGTTCCACCCCATCGGTGGGAGCATTCCAAGGTAATTCTCCATTGTAACCTCCATATGTAATAGTATTTGATTGAAATCTTAATGGTATTGTAACACAGCGGGGCGGAAATTTCATTAGTTTTTTGGCTGTGCAAGTATTCTTTGGTTGTTTTCCACAAAAAAAGCCTGAAAGTCTGTTACTTTTGAC
>CALZBV010000177.1 GCA_945622055.1 uncultured Clostridia bacterium | reverse complement strand
TACAAACGAACCTCGTCTTCTGTTGTTGTGAAAAAGCCACGCTTGATTAACAAACGATCTTTGGTCAGACGATAAACGGTAAAGGTCCATGGAAGACCAAGAAATTTGGTTCTTTTACGATCTCTCCATACAATTTCGTCCTGATTAGCAACCGGAACATTCTTTTTTGCCATAATAACCCTCCATTCTCTTTTTACACCACTGACAGGGGAAAGAATCCTTCATCCTAACGATAGTTTAACATAGCCTGGAGAAAAATGCAAGAAGTTAAGTCTATACACGGGTTGACCACATGGAGCAGTCTAAGACTCTGGTCGCAAAATCCTCGTAAAAATCCGGTTCGTGGCAGATTAGCACAACGCTTCCCTTGTATTCCTTCAGTGCACGCTTTAATTCGTCCTTTGCATCGACATCCAGGTGATTGGTCGGCTCGTCCAGAAGCAGGACATTTGTCTCTTTGTTAATCAGCTTACACAGGCGAACCTTTGCCTGCTCACCTCCGGACAGGACACGGACCTGGCTTTCAATATGCTTTGTCGTCAGACCGCATTTGGCCAGGGCGGAACGGATTTCGTACTGTGTATACGATGGAAAATCCTGCCAGAGCTCTTCGATGCAGGTGTTATTTTTGGCGCCGGTCATTTCCTGTTCAAAATAGCCCGGATATAGATAATCACCAAGTGTAACCTTACCGGAAATCGGAGGAATCAGACCAAGAATACTTTTTAAAAGCGTAGTTTTTCCAATACCGTTAGCACCCTTTAATACAAGCTTTTCCCCGCGCTCCATGGAAATCGTAATGGAGGTGGAGAGTGGCTCATCATAACCGATGACAAGGCCTTCCGTTTTAAAAATATAGCGTCCTGCTGCACGTGCTTCCTTAAAATGAAACTCCGGCTTCGGCCGCTCAGCAGCCAGCTCAATCACCTCCATTTTATCCAGCTTTTTCTGGCGGGACATTGCCATGTTTCTTGTTGAAACCCGGGCTTTGTTACGGGCAACAAAATCCTTTAATTCGCTGATTTCCTGCTGCTGACGTTTATATGCAGCCTCTAACTGTGCTTTTTTTACTGCATAAACCTCTTCAAATTTGGTATAATCACCAACATAGCGGGTCAGCTCTGCATTTTCCATATGATAAACAAGATTGATAACGCTGTTTAGGAACGGAATATCATGGGAAATCAGAATAAATGCATTCTCATACTCGGTAAGGTAACGTTTTAGCCACTCAATATGCTCTACGTCCAGATAATTGGTCGGTTCGTCAAGCAGAAGAATATCCGGTTTCTCTAACAGAAGCTTTCCAAGCAGTACCTTTGTACGCTGACCGCCCGAAAGAGCAGTAACATCGGTATCCAGTCCGATTGCATCCAACCCCAGCGCATGAGCAACTTCATCTACCTTTGTGTCGAGAATATAGAAATCATGAACATCAAGAAGGTCCTGGATATTTCCGAATTCCTCCATCATACCCGGAAGTTCTTCGTCGGAAGCTTCTCCCATAATCGTACAGAGCTCGGTCATACGGGCTTCAATATCGTATAGAAATTCAAAAGCAGATTTCAGAACATCCCGAATTGTCATTCCGGCGGAAAGCACCGAGTGCTGGTCGAGATATCCAACGCGCGTATCTTTGGCCCATTCTACCTTTCCCTCATCCGGCAAAAGCTTTCCGGTAATGATGTTTAAGAAGGTCGATTTCCCTTCTCCGTTTGCACCAACCAGACCGACATGCTCCCCTTTTAAAAGGCGGAAATTAACATTTTTTAGAATAGTACGGTCACCAAAGCCGTGATTCAAATCAGTAACAGTCAAAATACTCATAGAAAAATCCTTTCTTTTGCGTAAGAATGACGACGAAGAAAATATATTTCGCCGTTTGCAAAAAACACCCCTATTATACCCAAATAAGGAAAGAATTGCAAGTAGACTTTATTCGAATGCCGATAGCAGAAATAAACAACGTGAAAAGGCTGCCGGGGAAGGCAGCCTTTTCCATGAGGGGAGTATAAATATTAATAAGGGGTTATATAGTGTATCGAAGGTTTAGGGGGAACTTCGATACATCCATATGATAATCTATTTCTAAGGAAAAATCAATAAAAAAATAATAAATTATTGCGAAATCGAAAAAAAAGAGAAATCCACTGTTTATGCGACTTCTGAGGATTATAAATTTCGCTTTCGTAATGTTGAATTTTAAAACAATTACTAATTAGGAAGCAAAATGTAGGTTTTGGAGAAAAAATGATATCAGAATAGAAATAATATGTATTGGTATCCTTAAATTTTGGACGTATAAATGCGGGAAAAGGGCAGATAATAGGACTGTAACTGTAAAGAACTAAAAGGAGGGCACAAGTATGTCTTACAATGCAAACAATTTTTCCGATGAGGCAAATGACAAGATGAGAAACAGCTCCCGTAACGCAAACAACGAAACAAACAGCTCCAGAAATGCGAATAACGAGACGAACAGCTCCAGAAACGCAAACAACGAGACGAACAGCTCCCGTAATGCAAATAACGAGACGAACAGCTCCAGAAATGCAAACAACGAGACGAACAGCTCCAGAAATGCAAACAACGAGACGAACAGCTCCCGTAATGCAAACAACGGAATGAACAATTCCCAGAATGCGGACCCCACCGGCACCACTTCCTCCGGCGTGACCAGAAACTGCAGAAACTGCGCGAGAAATCAGTCCAACCAGTAATTGTAAGGTTGCCGGCTGGTATGAAAAACAGAACAGACAGGGATGCTTCGAAACAGGGCATCCCTGTTTTTTTATAGGAAATTGTGCATCATATCGTACAAGAATGTTTTGAGGAGGCTGCACACGCGCGGTTCTTGACAAAACAGATAGGGAAGGATACGATAAAAGAAGAAGAGGATTTTGAAGAAGCGGAGTGTAGCGGATAAACCGGAAATAAGAGCAATACTTCAAGAGACATAGAACGGAAATATAAGCCGGAAGACTTTAAGAAGCTTGACAAGGAGTCCCTGGAGGAAGCGAAATTGGAAGAGTTCCCGTAACTGAGGTCATTGTGGAACTGTTATAAGGGAACACGGATGAAGACGTTTCCGCCGAAGCTTCGTTGCAAAGCTGCAATGGCAACTGTAAATTCGTGTGTTCCGCAGGAGGCTTCCAGGCGGGAGTCGGGGCATACCCGGTGGCAGATGATTACGCATCGTTTTCCGGCACCAAAGCTGCATTGGAAACATATAGTGATAGTGGGGAGAAAAACAGAGGAGGTAGCCCCATGTATGGATATATTGTAAGCTTTGGCGAGTTTCGGAAAATGCAGAAGAAAAACGTGGTAACACTGATTGATGTCCGGGACAGGGAGTCCTATCAGAAGGGGCACATTCCCGGGGCTGTCTGGATTCCGTTCGAGGATAATCCGGACTTTATGTCACAGGTTCCGAAGTATACCATCCTGATTCTGTATTGTTACAGAGGAAACCTGAGTATGAAAGTAACCGGAATACTGCGTCAGGCAGGCTATCCTGCGTACAGTCTGGCCGGTGGCTATGAAAACTTCCGGCAACAGACGGGAAAAAAAGAATGAATTCAAAGGGCTGTGGTAGCTGAGGGGGAGCAGATATCACAGCCTTTCAGTGATTGTCATGTTGAATTTCCGGTTTCCTTTTTTTTGAAAATATGGTATGATGAGATGAAAAATCAAAAAGTCTATGAGTTAAAAACGTGCGGGAGCATTCCCGAGGAGAAAGGAAAACATATGGCGGAATTATTCGAGTTTCTGACTCCCTGTCATTTTGGTACGGAGTCTGTTTTGAAGAAGGAGATTCTTGATCTCGGATACGAGATTACGGCAACAGAGGACGGAAAGGTTTCCTTTCTGGGAGATGCAGGGGCGATTGCCCGCACGAATATTTTTCTTCGTACGACAGAGCGGGTGCTGCTGGTAATCGGTCGTTTTAAGGCAACTTCGTTTGAGGATTTATTTGAGAAGACAAAAGCCCTTCCGTGGGAACGTTATATTCCGGAGAACGGAAAATTCTGGGTAACAAAGGCAAATTCGGTGAAAAGTAAGCTGTTCAGTCCATCGGATATTCAACGTATTATGAAAAAGGCAATGGTAGAACGGTTGAAGCAAAGCTATAAGAAGGAGTGGTTTTCGGAGGACGGAGATTCCTTTCCGATTCGTGTTTCCATCATGAAGGATGAAGTTACCGTCGGTCTGGATACCTCGGGAGAATCGCTTCATAAAAGAGGCTATCGGAAGCTGACTGCAAAGGCACCGATTACAGAAACGCTTGCAGCGGCACTGATTCTGCTGACGCCGTGGAAGGAAGACCGGATTTTAGTGGACCCGTTTTGTGGCAGCGGTACCATTCCGATTGAGGCTGCAATGATAGGGGCAAATATCGCACCAGGTATGAACCGTGAGTTTTTGTCGGAAACCTGGGAACACCTTGCACCGAAAAAGGTCTGGTATGATGCACTCAATGAAGCGAACGATCTGGTAAAGCATGATGTGACAATGCAGATTCAGGGCTATGACATTGCTCCGGAAATGGTTCGTGCGGCGCGTCAGAATGCGAAGGATGCAGGAGTTGAGGAATACATTCATTTTCAGCAGCGCGCGGTGAAGGAGCTGAGTCATGCAAAAAAATACGGTTTCATCATTACAAACCCACCGTACGGGGAACGTCTTGAGGAAAAACAGGCACTTCCTGCGTTGTACCGTGAGTTCGGAACCGCATTTGCGGGACTTTCTGACTGGTCCTGTTTTATGATCACCTCATATGAGGATGCACAGAAATATTTCGGAAGAACAGCAGATAAAAATCGTAAAATCTACAATGGCATGATGAAAACCTATTTTTACAGCTTTCTTGGTGCGAAACCTCCGAAGCGTAAGGAAAATGAATCGGAATCATAAAAACGAAAATGTGTTCAACTCCTGCCTTTCAAACTTCTTATAACCCCTGCGGACGAGAAAACCCACGGTTTTAACCGTGGGTTTTCTCGTCCGCAAATATTTTAACTATGTGTAGATGTGCATATTGCAAATATCTACGCAGTATGCTATACTAATTCTATGAAGAACGAGTATAAACATACAAAAACAACAGT
>CALZBV010000176.1 GCA_945622055.1 uncultured Clostridia bacterium | reverse complement strand
AATCCAGACAGATGCTGCATCGTGCGAAAAAACGCGGAAACGGAGCGTTTGTGGTTGCTGTGGGGTGCTATGCACAGGCAGCGGGAGATGTGCTTACGAAGGAAAACGGCGTGGATCTTGTCATTGGAAATAACAAAAAGTCGGAGGTTGTGTCTTTGGTGGCAGACCTGTTTTCAGACCGGGAGACTGCAAAAAGTCTTGCGGTAGTGGATATTGCAGGGGAAAGGGAATATGAGGAGCTTCCGATAGAGACGGTGACAGAGCATACGAGAGCTTTTATCAAGATTGAAGACGGCTGTAACCAGTTTTGCAGCTACTGCATCATTCCTTATGTACGCGGACGCGTGAGATCGCGTTCGGAAAAGGAAGTACTGGCGGAGGTTATGAGACTTGCAAAGGAAGGCTACCATGAGGTGGTGCTGACCGGAATCCACCTTTCTTCGTATGGCCTGGAATGGGCAAAAAATGAGAATGGAGCTTCTGAGTTCGATGCTACGCTTGCAAAGGAGAAAAAGCTGCTGCCTCTGCTTACACTGCTCCAAAAGGTGCATAAGGTGGAGGGGATTGAAAGAATCCGTCTGGGTTCCCTGGAACCGCGCATTATGACGGAGGAGTTTGTACAGGAGCTTGCAGAGCTTCCGAAGCTTTGTCCGCACTTTCATCTCTCTCTTCAGAGCGGCTGCGATGCAACGCTTCGCCGCATGAACCGGAAGTATACTACGGCAGAGTATGAAGCCGCAGTACAGAACCTGAGAAAATATTTTAAGAATCCGGCGATTACTACCGATATTATTGTGGGATTCCCGGGAGAAACGGAAGAAGAATTTAAGCAGACACTGGAATTTGCAGAGCATATCGCTTTTTCACAGATTCATATCTTCAAGTACTCCAGACGCGGGGGAACCGTAGCGGACCGTATGGACGGACAGCTTGGTGAGCAGACGAAGTCTAAGCGGAGTGACCAATTAGAGCAGGTAGAACGCCGTCTGGAGAAAAGCTACCGCGAGGGCTTTTGTGGTGCAGTCGAGGAGCTTCTGGTTGAGGAAGAGACTGAGATTTCGGGTGAACGTTTTTACATCGGACACACGATGCGGTATGTGAAGCTGGCTGTCCCGGCAGAGCCGGAAACGGTGCTTACGAATAAGACCATTCGTGTCAGGGTTACCAATGAGAAAATGCAGGATTTTTTCATTGCAGAACGACTTGAAATTTTGAACTAAATAAGGTATGATAGACATAATCATGGAATAGTAGCAGGATTTGGGAGGTCGTAGTGATGCACGAAATTAATCATACACAATTTTATAAGGTGGAAAAGGCAATCAGACCGAATGCCAGTGAGATTCTTAAAACAGTTCATCATGCTCTTACGGAGCAGGGCTACGACCCGGTACAGCAGATTGTAGGCTATATTATGTCCGGAGATCCGACCTATATCACGAGTTATGAAAATGCAAGAAGTCTGATTATGAAGGTAGAGCGCGATGAGATTATCGAGGAGCTGCTTCGAAACTACATCAAGAAGGAGTTGCAGTAGGAGTTTTACGATGCGGATCATGGGATTGGATTATGGTGCGGCGACGGTTGGTGTGGCAATCAGTGATGCACTTTTGATTACGGCACAGGGAATCGAAACGATTCGGCGTGAGCAGGAGCTTCAGCTTCGCAAAACGTATCGCCGAATCGAGGAACTGGTAAAGGAATATGAGGTTGAACGGATTGTGGTCGGACTTCCGAAGCACTTAAACAACAGCGTAGGTGAACGTGCGGTGAAGGCAGAGGAGTTTGCAGAAGCACTGCGCAGAAGAACCGGACTGCCGGTAGAGATGCAGGATGAGCGGCTGACTACGGTAGAGGCACATCGTGTACTGGATGCGACCGGAGCCTCGTTGGATAAGAAAAAGGCGGTTGTGGATAAGCTTGCCGCCGTATTGATATTGCAAAGCTACTTGGACCGGATGAATAACAGAAAGGGCGAATAAATGGAAAAAAAGAAGGATACGATCCCGTTCATTACAGAGGACGGAGATGAAGTATTATTTCATGTGATTGAAGAAACAAGAATCAATGGTACGGACTATATTCTGGTTCTGGATGATATTGAGGACGAGGAGAGCGAAGCACTGATTTTAAAAGATGTATCGGCAGACGGTGAAGCAGAGGCTGTGTATGAGATCGTGGATGATGAGAAGGAGCTGGTGGCAGTAGCAGGTCTGTTCAGCGAGCTTTTGGATGATACGGAGCTTGTTTTTTAAACTGTGCGTGATGAAAGGTATCGGACTTTGTAAATGAATGCGGATTATACCAGTCCGGAATTGATGTGAAATGAAATACCCGTGCGGTATGAAAAAGAATAGTTAAGGGAAAAATAGGAAAAAGATGCATTGTAAAACAGGAAGGCAGAAAGTGCGTCTGAACGGAAAGGCCAGGCATCCGAAGGATAAGAAAGCATGCTGTAGGGAGGATGTCTGTTTTGCGATGCACTGAATTTGGAGGTGCGATTTTGAGAAGAAGAGGAATCAGAGCGACTGCGGCCGTTCTGGAGGAAGAGTTAGACTACCGAAAGGAAGAGCTGGAGTTTCCGGCGGATTCGGGCAAGAAGCGCGGAAGAAAGCAGAAGCCAAAGCTTCGTATTATCCCGCTTGGTGGTCTGGAACAAATTGGAATGAACATTACGGCATACGAGTATGAGGACAGCCTTATCATCGTGGATTGCGGACTTGCATTTCCGGAGGATGATATGCTCGGAATTGACCTTGTTATTCCGGATGTTACGTATCTGAAGGACAACATTGACAAGGTCAGGGGGTTTGTCATTACGCACGGACATGAGGACCATATCGGTGCGCTTCCGTATATTTTAAAGGAGTTAAATGTACCGGTTTATGCCACGAAGCTGACGGTCGGTGTCATTGAGAACAAGCTGAAGGAGCATGGTCTTCTGAAAACAACGAAGCGCAAGGTGATTAAGTATGGTCAGTCCGTAAATCTTGGTGCCTTCCGCGTGGAATTCATCCGTGTAAATCACAGCATTGCAGACGCTGCCGCACTTGCGATTTTTACGCCGGTTGGTACGATTGTGCACACCGGAGACTTTAAGGTGGATTATACTCCGATGTTTTCGGATACGATTGATTTACAACGCTTTGCAGAGCTCGGAAAGAAGGGTGTACTTGCACTTCTGGCTGATTCCACGAATGTGGAGCGCCCGGGCTTTACGATGTCGGAGCGTATGGTTGCCAAAACCTTTGATACGATTTTTGCGGAGAATGTTAATCACCGTCTGATTGTTGCAACATTTGCATCGAATGTAGACCGTGTACAGCAGATTATTTATACGGCGGAAAAATATGACCGCAAGGTAGTCATTGAGGGCCGCAGCATGGTCAATATCATGACAACGGCAGAGGAGCTTGGTTACATCAATATTCCGAAGAATATAATGATTGACATTGAGCAGATTAAAAATTATCCGGATGAGAAGCTGGTGCTGATTACAACAGGAAGCCAGGGAGAGGCAATGGCGGCACTTTCCCGTATGGCAAATTCCACGCATAAAAAGGTTTCCATTATGCCGGGAGATGCAGTGATTTTAAGCTCACATCCGATTCCGGGAAATGAGAAGCAGGTTTCCAAAATCATCAATGAGCTGACCAGAAAGGGAGCACAGGTGATTACGCAGGATACCCACGTATCCGGACATGCCTGTCAGGAAGAGATTAAGCTGATTTATGCGCTGACCAAGCCAAAATATGCAATTCCGCTGCATGGAGAATACCATCATCGTGTGACGCACGGACGTCTGGCACAGAGCATGGGCGTGGAGAAGGAGAATGTATTTGTGCTTTCTTCCGGTGATGTTTTGGAGCTGGATGAAAACAGCGGTGCAGTTGTCGACAGAGTAGTAGCACAGGGAATTTTTGTTGACGGTCTCGGTGTCGGTGATGTCGGAAATATCGTGCTTCGCGACAGACAGCACCTGTCCGAGAACGGTCTTTTGATTGTCGTACTGACGCTTCAGAAATATACCGGAGAGATTCTGGCCGGCCCGGATATTGTATCCCGTGGCTTTGTTTATGTAAGAGAGAACGAGAATCTCATGGATGAGGCGAAGGTGGTAGTTCTTGACGCACTGGACCGCTGCATGGCCAAGAACATGACCGACTGGAGCAAAATCAAGAATGTAATGAAAGATTCCTTAAGTGAGTACATCTGGAAAAAGATGAAACGTAACCCGATGATTCTCCCGATTATCATGGAGGTTGATGCATAGTCATGGAAAACAAGTCCCAATCAACAAAGGCAGTATTGGATATCTTCGGATTCCTGCTTGGCATGATTTTGAATATCGTTTTTTATGCGGTAGTTGCTTTTGCAATCTATTTTGTGTCGGCACGTGTTTATGAATACTCGTATCAGGTGTTTGGAGACCGTGTGTGTGAGGCTGCACCGGGAAGAGATGTCCAAATTCACATTGATGAGGGTGAATCAACGATGGAGATTGCAAACAAGCTGTATATGAACAAGGTTGTCGTGAACAAATACACGTTTTACCTTAAAGTCCGCCTGTTCGAAAAGGATATTATGCAGGGAACCTTTCTGCTGAACACCTCCATGACCTATGACGAGGTGCTGAGCGTAATCACGGATTTGTCAAATGCCATTGTGGAGGAGGCCTCATGATTATCAGCGAACGGTTATCGGAATATATTAAGGCATTAGAGTGCGACCTTCCGGAGTATCTGGACCGGTTGGAGCAGCAGGCCCTGAAGGATGAGGTACCGATTATTCGTAAGGAAGCGCAGTCTTTGCTGCGTTTCCTTTTGCGTTTATTACAGCCGGAGAAAATACTTGAGGTAGGCTGTGCGGTCGGATTTTCCTCAGCATTTATGAGTGAATATATGCCGGAGAAGGCAACGATTACGACCATTGAAAAGGTCGAGATGCGGATTCGGGAGGCAAAGAAAAATCTTGCCGGGATTCCGAGGGCAAAGGATGTCACACTGATATGCGGGGATGCAATCGACGTGCTTCGGGAGCTTTGCGAGAAAAAAGAGCAGTATCCGTTTATCTTTATGGATGCGGCAAAGGGACAGTATATGAATTTTCTGCCGTATCTGATGCGGCTTTTGCCGG
>CALZBV010000175.1 GCA_945622055.1 uncultured Clostridia bacterium | reverse complement strand
GTATTTTCCGGTGCAGCTTTGGATGAGCCACGATGTGCCGTAATATTTACCGTATCAATTGCTCTTGCAATAAGAACTGCACCATTCCGGAAAAAGAAAAAGGTAGATAGCCCGCAGGAAATCAGGGTAATTGTAATCGCTGCTCCAAATGCAGCTCTTTTCCATTTCATCCCCGGAAGTGTCCGGTGTTCCGTAAACGCAAGCTCCTCTTCTGAAAAATGGTCAACCTGTTCCTTTGTACGCTTCTCATAAAACAGACTGGCACAAAAATATTCATAAATTACTGCATTCAGGGAAGCAGACAAAATGCAGAAAATCAAATGGAAGCGTTCAAAGGTGTGCAGCAGTACGATGATTGTCGTTTCCGCTTTTGTCAGCCTGCGTACCAGAAAAATCATCAGCATCAGCCCGCCAATATACACCAGTGCCTCTACCAAAAACAAAATCACGCTTCGCTTTATCAATCCTTTTAAAAGCCTCTGATAGCTTCGCAGCAATCTTTTCCGCACTCTTTTGATGTTGTCCACCTTTCCGTGGTCAATTCCCGGAACGAGTACAATAGCACAGCCAAATAACGCTACCCACCACAGAAAAAAGACAGCCAGAAACATTATTACAAGCCAGACCGGCTTTATAAGAAATTGTACGACCCCACTCGTTTGTCGAAGTCCGATTAACAAAAACAGGAAAACAGGAAGATCAATAAAAAATACAAACAGCAACGAAAAAAAGGCAATCCAGATTCCTCCGGTCTTTCGCTTTAAAAGCTTTTGAAGGTAATCAAATCCACCAAACACCAGTCCTGCAGGTGTTACCGTACGATCTGCCTTCTGCTGTCTCACGGCAAGACTGACTGCGCACATTTCATACAGAATTATCATTGCACAAAAAACGAAAAGAAAAACAACAAAAACAAGACTCATTGGCTGTAAGAAAAAACGGACGGCATTCTCTTTTGTAACATAACTGTATCCGGATACCCGGATACAAAATTTTAACATCTGACTGAAAAGAGGAAAACAAAAAGACAGACAGGCAAGCTTAATCAGAAATTCAAATCCCATCAAACCACGAATTGCTGATTTCTTTCCTGTCTGTCCCATAAATTCTCCGTTCTGAGTTAGTTCATATAGATGAGATGTTCCTTTGGCTTTGAGGTATGAGCCATTTCCGTCACCTCAAGCACCGGACCTTCTCCATTGTATTCTTTATGATACTCTAAAATAACCTTTGCTGTAACCTTAACCCAGTCACGCAGCTTAAAGCTGTCTGACACTGCACCCTTTCCGAGTAATCCGACAAATCCGATGTCATCCGCACAGCAGGTCATTGCAAAACGTCCCGGTACAAAATATCCCTTTGGAATATCCCTTCCCTTATAAACCATTGCCGTAAAACGAACCGTTTTGCCTGCATATTTTTCCGGCTGGTCAAGTGCATCCAGATAAAAAATGCCATAATCATCATCTTCAATCTCAATCACATCAGCCTTTAAATCATATGGAAGGTCAATTTCGTCATCAAAGCCATCCTCGCCATCCTCCGACTCAAACATCACCTGTGCGCGACGATTCAGCGCACGCACTGCTTTACGGAACGTATTGCGCTTGGTGTCCTTCGTGCAACGGTTGAAAATCACAAGCTCGGTAAAATTAATCTGCTCTGCCATCATCTGACGCATATTGCTCATATACACTTCAAAGGTAGTGGCATCCGCCAGGGTGATTATCTGGGCAATCTCCCATTCTCTCGGCATGCCACGCTCAATAAAGCCCGACATGCTCCAGGTACCGTTAAACTCAATCATAACGCGACGCGGTCTGTACTCTGTCTGGCACTTTTTCAGAAAAGAAGGACTTAAATCCGTTTCATTCTCTACCGGAACCAGGTAAACATTTTCCTTTTCCAAGGTATTTTTATCATACTCCTCAATGCCTTCTTCACAGCAAATCAGAATTGTTTTTTCCCCGGAAGAGAAATTCGGATCCTCCAGAGTACTTTTGATAAAGGTTGTCTTACCGCTTTCCAAAAAGCCGGTAATGATATATACAGGTATCTCCATAATTGCATCCTTTACATACTAGCATCCAAACAATGCTTCGATCTCAGCTTCCTTTAGTGCAGTTCCGATGACGCAAAGACGTCCGGTATAATCCGGCGTACCCTCACGAAGCTCATATTCACCCGGAGTTAAATCAAAGTAGATCCAGGTTCCATCCGTTGCCGGTACCATTCCCTTTGCACGAAGAATCATGCCATACTCTGTTGTATTTGCAAGCGTATCAAGAATCTCACGCATAGCAGCCTTCTCAAACTTCTTCGGAGTTTCCTTGCCCCAGCTCGTAAATACCTCATCTGCATGATGATGCTCATGGTCATGCTCATGGTCATGAGCATGACAGCCACAGGTGCAATTCTCTCCGTGTTCATGATGATGCTCATGCTCATGCTCGTGCTCATGCTCATGCTCATGCTCGTGCTCGTGCTCATGGTGATGCTCATGCTCATGCTCGTGCTCATGGTGATGCTCATGCTCGTGCTCATGGTCGTGCTCGTGATGATGCTCATGGTCATGACAGCCACAGGTGCAATTCTCTCCATGCTCATGATGATGATGTTCATGCTCCTTCGCACGTTCTACTGCTTCCTTTAACAGCTCAGCTTCCATGGAAGACTTCTGCTCCATTGCAGAAAGAATCACCTTACCGTCAATCTCCTCCCACGGAGTCGTAATCACAATGGCATTCGGATTCTTCTCACGAATCCTGTCTGCAATTGCAGCAGTCTTTGCCGCATCAAACTTCTGCGTACGGCTGAAAATGATTGTCTTTGCACTCTCCACCTGATTATTGAAAAACTCGCCAAAATTCTTCATGTACATGGACGCCTTTGTTACATCCACAACCGTAGAAAAGCTGTTTAATACTGCATCCGGGAGCTCATCCTTCACATCCGTAACAGCCTTGATAACATCCGAAAGCTTACCAACACCGGACGGCTCAATTAACACACGGTCCGGTGCAAAACGGTCTAACACCTCACGCAGGGACTTACCAAAATCACCCACCAATGAACAGCAGATACATCCGGAGTTCATCTCTGTAATCTCAACTCCTGCATCCTTTAAAAATCCACCGTCAATTCCAATTTCACCAAATTCATTCTCAATCAGAACGACCTTTTCTCCTTTATAAGCCTCTTCCAGAAGCTTTTTGATTAATGTGGTTTTTCCTGCGCCGAGAAAACCGGAAATAATATCAATCTTTGTCATGCTTTCTTCACCGCCGCTTCGTGCGGAATTCCCCTTTCTAACTATTTTGTCTGTGCAGGCTGCTCAGAAGTACAATGCGGGCAACGGGTTGCATCGATTGCAATTTCAGACTTACAGAACGGACAAACCTTGGTCGTCGGAGCCTTTGCCGGTTCCGGAGCAGTCATCTTCTCGCGAAGCTTGTTTACCTGTCTTACAAACAGGAATACAACAAATGCCATAAGGATGAAGTCAATGATTCCCGCAATAAAAGCACCATACCTTACGCATGCAACACCGGCCTCTTCTGCAAGAGCAAGAGTCTCATACTCTTTTCCGTCCAGCGCAATAAACAGGTTTGCAAAATCAACCTTACCGGTCAGAATACCAAGCAGTGGCATAATAATATCGTTCACAAGAGATGAAACGATTTTGTTGAATGCACTTCCGATAATCATACCGACTGCAAGATCAATCATGTTACCCTTAATTGCAAATTTCTTAAATTCCTTTAACATAGCTTTCTCCTTTGCTGATAATTTCGTCGGATTGAAACATATTTTTATATCCGCATTTCATTACTATTATAGCACAACCTACTTGTTTTTCAAGCCTTCCTTTAATTTCTCAAACGGGATTACGCTCATAAAGGTGCCCTTTTCGTATGCAGCAATTTCGTATGGATTTGCAAATACCACAACGCCGGCATCACTGAAATACCAGTGGTTATTCTCCACCAGCGCAAACACCTCCTCCGATAAGGCTTTATCCAGAATAAATGCATCCATATCATTGTTTACCTGCGCAAGAAACTCCGCAGCCGCATACTCAGCTGCCTCAGCTGCACTCACATTGTATGCCTGCAGGTACTGGTCTATTGTAACTTCCGAACCGTCAGACACCTGAAACACATGCCCGGTCTGATAAAAGTTCGGATGCGGATTTCCTGCATCCGTGAAGCGTACGCTTATACAGGAAATCAATTCCTCCGTCATGCCTGACACCGTAATAAAAAAGTCGTCATGCTCTGTCACAAAAGTCTCACCGTTTTTTTTGCTGTCTGCATAATCCAGCTTTGCATTTTTCTCCTGCTTGGAAAACTCCTCCCGGAATGCATCCAGTAAAGCGTTAATCTGCCGGTTTAATCCCTCAGCACCAATCCCGTCAAATACCGGATAGGATATCTCCGACTGTAAAATCAGAACACCCTCCTCTTCAACCTTTATCACATCGGATTTTGTATTACAGCGAAGCGTCGGGGTTGGTTCCGGTGCTTTGGTAGGCTCCACGGTCGGAAACAGAAAATTCGTAATACCACTTCCGCCCTGTTCTACCTCCTGCGTCGGGGCTGCCGTCACAGTCGGAGTCGGCGTATCCTTCTCCTTCGTCTTTCCGCAGGCTGCAACCAAAAGACAGCCTGCCATTCCGGCTACAACAAATACTTTTCTCCTCACAAAAAAACCTCCTAAAACATTTTTACTCCTCATAGAGTATTCCACGATATTTAAAAAAATTTCCATAAAGGAAAAACGGAGAGCCCATGCCCTCCGTTCCTTTTTCTGACGATTATAAATAATTATAACTCGATGCAGCCGGCAGCCTTCTCATTGATTACGTAGTAAGCTTTGTTCTCTTCCGGCTTAATGTATAAACGTAAGGACTTAATGGAAGAAGCCTTGTGTCCCTCAGCCTCATAAGCAGCCTTTGCACGACTCTTAATCTCATCAACCGTAACCTCAAGACCTGCATACTGAATGTAAACTTCCTCCTGATTCTTCACTTCTGCCTTCTTCGGAGCCTTTGCAACTTCCTTCTTCTCTGTCTTGGTTCCCGGCTTTCTGCCACGCTTCTTCGGCTCAGCTGCAACAACTGCAGTCTCTGCTTCTGCT
>CALZBV010000174.1 GCA_945622055.1 uncultured Clostridia bacterium | reverse complement strand
GTTTGAGGAGCAGATCCGTGAGCAGACGCAGACGAAGGTGTCAGTAAAGGTGCCGGAAAAGACGGAGCAGGTGGAAGCGGAAAAGCCGGAGAAAAATATTGCTTTTTTAAAGCTGATTTTTCAGCAGCTCATTGAAAATGAAGTTGAGGAGCAGTATGTAAATCAGATTATTACCGAAATTGAAGGCACACTGAAAAAGGAAGCAGATGTCAGCAAGATACTGTCTAACATTTATCAGAAAATCGTTTTAAAATTAGGTCAGACAAAGACGCTTGAGGTAATCAGCGGGAAGACAAAATACATCTATTTTATCGGTCCTACCGGTGTGGGAAAAACGACAACAATCGCAAAGCTTGCGTATAGTCTGATAGAACAGAAACAGGCCAGGGTTGCACTTTTGGCCGCGGATACGTACCGGATTGCAGCAGTGGACCAGCTTCGTACTTATGCGGAGATTATGAACATTCCGCTATATGTGATTTACAGTGAAACGGAGCTTTCCGAGCAGCAGGAGGAGTTATCCCAGTATGATGTGATTCTGGTAGATACCGCCGGAAGATCCCATCGGAATAAAGAACAGCGTGACGATATCGAGCGCCTGATTAACGCAGTTCCGAAGGAGTCCCGGGAGGTATATCTGGTGCTCAGCGCAACGACGAAATACCGGGATTTGGTAAAGATTACGGAAACCTATTCGCAAATTGCGGATTACCGTCTGATCTTTACGAAACTGGACGAAACGGGAACCATCGGCAACATTTTTAACATTAAGCTGCTGACGGGGGCTCCGCTTTCATACGCCACAAACGGGCAGAATGTCCCGGATGATATCAGCAGGATGGATCCTCAGAGTGTGGCAAGACAGCTGTTGGGAGGTGGAAACTGATGGATCAGGCAGAACAGCTCAGAAAATTAGTAAAAAGTCAGGCAGTACCAGAAAAACCTGCACAGGTAGCCAGGGTTATTACGGTCACGAGTGGAAAAGGCGGTGTCGGCAAATCCAGTATTGCGGTAAATCTCGCAATCCAGCTGAAGCGTCTTGGAAAAAGAGTCATTGTTCTGGACGCGGATTTTGGTCTGGCAAATGTAGAGGTCATGCTGGGCGTGCGTCCACAGTATAACCTTGCGGATCTTATGTTTAAGGAGAAAACCCTTCCGGAGATTATTACAAAGGGACCGGAGGACATTGGATTTATTTCCGGTGGTTCCGGCATCCAGGAGCTTGCAAAGCTCACCAGGGAACAGGTCGTTTATCTTACACAGAAGCTGGTTGAACTGGATAGTATGGCGGATGTGATTCTTATTGATACCGGTGCAGGTATTGCAGATAACGTACTCGAATTTGTAACTGCCTGCTCCGAAGTATTTCTGGTGGCAACTCCGGAGCCGACCTCTATTACCGATGCATACGCGCTATTAAAGACCTTAAACCGCAGAGCCGGTTTTTCCAGGGAACGTACCAGCATTAAGATGATTTCCAACCGTGTCAGAAACGAGGCAGAGGGAATAAGGCTGTACGAAAAGATGAGTCTTGTGGTAGATAAGTTTTTAAATATTCAACCCGAGTTTGTCGGAATGATTCCGCAGGATGACAATGTGTCAAAGGCAATCATGCTTCAGAAGCCGGTTTCCATTGCATATCCGAATTCTCCTGCGGCAAAGGCTATTGAAATGATTGCCATAAAGCTCACGAACGGTGTGGAGCCGGCAGGAAAAAAAGGAATTACGGCACTTTTCTCTGATTTAATCCGGAGCAAATTAAAGAAAGAACGGCGGAAACAGGATGAGGAAAAATGATGTAATCCGTAGTATTTCAAAATGTGCTGAAATGCTAAATCCAAACGGATTACAAAATGAGGATTCAAATGGAAATTCACCACCTGATTGAAACGGGAAATCGTCTGGAAATGCAGAAAATCAGGCATGTGGAGGGCTCGGAGGAGCCCTTGTATGTCAGTAAATTTCTTTACAAAAAAAATGACCGGGAAGCAGTGATTGAGATGCCGGTCAGTCAGGGGATTTTGGTTCCGCTAAAAATAGGGGAGCATTACATTGTGACTTTTTTTACGGGAAAGGGGCTGTACCGGTGTCAGGCTGAGGTCGTTGACCGGTTTCATGAGGACAGCCTTCCGGTTGCAGTCGTCAAATTCCGGTCTGCATTTGAAAAGCTTCAGAGAAGACAGTATTACCGAATGGAGTGTCTGCTTCCGCTTTACTTTCGTGTGGTAACCAAAGAGGAAACGTTACAGATTCTTCGGGATAAGCAGGAAGGTACGCTGATGGACAGAACGGAAGAGGACGATACCATCGGGACGCGTAATTATGACGGAATGGCGCTGGACATCAGTGGAGGAGGCGTTCGATTTAATTCCACCTTTCTGGCCGGTGCCGGTAAGGTAATATTATTACAGATTCCGTTTGATTCGCCGGACGCAAAAGAGCTTCAGAATCTTTTTGCAAAGGTGCTTACGGCGACGCCTGTGCCAAACCGCAGCGGACTGTATGAACACCGGGTTGAATTCGTATTAATTTCAAATGAAGAACGGGAACGAATCATTCGTTATATCTTTCTTGAGGAACGAAGACGGAGAAAGAAGAATTCGTAAAAAGCAACGGAGTATGCATATGAAAAAGAAAAATATTTTGATAATTGATGACTCTGCACTTATGAGAAGGATGCTATCTGATATAATTAATTCAGACGAAAGATTCATCGTAGTTGATACTGCTTCCAACGGTCTTGAGGCGTTCGATAAAATCACGCTCCGGCCGGATTCGTATGACATCATTCTTCTGGATATCAACATGCCGAAGATGAACGGAATCGAATTCATGGAACAGATTAATCGTCTGAAGCTTAAGCTTACGGTAGTCGTAGTCAGTACGATAGCCGCGGAAGGTGCAGCAGAAACAATTCGACTGCTGGAACTCGGAGCCTTTGACTTTGTAACGAAGCCGACCAGTATTCTTCAGGCCAAAGGAAACACGTTTCGCGACAGATTACTGGAATGTGTATCCTGTGCGGCGGGATTTTTTACGGCGCAGGAGACGCGGATACCGCTACGACAGTCTGTAAAAACGGAGACTCTGCTGAAAAGCTCTAAGCCTGAAGAGCTGACAGAGAGTACTTTGGTTTTACGAAAACCGCACAAACCGGTTGGAACCGGGGCAAAAAAGCTGGTAGCCCTTGCCTGTTCGACCGGTGGACCGAAGGCGTTACAGCAGGTGATTCCGTTTCTGCCGAAAAATCTGGATGCCCCGATGCTGATTGTCCAGCATATGCCGGCAGGCTTTACTGCCTCGCTTGCAGCACGTCTGAATGATTTAAGTGAGGTGACGGTGAAGGAGGCGGCAGACGGAGACCGGCTGGAAAAGGGAACCGTATACATTGCAAAGGGCGGTACACAGATGAAGCTTGCAAAAAGCGGCGGTTCTTATAGGATTCAGCTCACGGACGAGCCTCCGCGTAAGGGATTAAGGCCTTGTGCAGACATTATGTATGAATCTTTATTAACAAGTGATTTCGACGATATTACCTGCGTCGTACTGACCGGTATGGGCGGGGATGGTACTGCCGGAATCAGGCAACTTTGTGACAAACATAACATTTATGTAATCGGGCAGGATGCAGCCTCCTGTACGGTATACGGAATGCCGAAGGTTCTGTTTGAGGCAGGACTTACGGATGTTGTAGTACCGCTTAAGGATGTTGCAAATGCGATTATCAAAAACGTAGGAGCGCGATAATTATGGATGTAAGCCAGTATCTTGAAATCTTTATTGACGAAACCAAAGAGCATTTACAGAGCTTAAACGATCATATTCTCGTCCTGGAGCATGAACCGGAGAATGTGGATACCATTAATGAGATCTTCCGTGCCGCCCACTCCTTAAAGGGAATGGCAGGAACCATGGGCTACAAGAGAATGCAACGCCTGACGCACGATATGGAGAATGTTTTTTCTGAGATTCGTAACGGCAAGATGAAGGTTTCCGCAAAGCTTGTAGATGTCTTATTCAAGGGACTTGATGCCTTGGAGCAGTATCTTGATGTGATTGTAAATACCGGCGACGAGGGAACGGAAGACAATGAGGACATTATTAACAGTCTGAATGATATTTTGAATGAGGGAACCGGAGCTGCGGCACCGGCACCGACTCCGGCACCAGCGCCTGCTGCGACGGCAACTGCAGTGGCATCGGCCGCGGAGAACGGTGTAAAGGCAGTTACGCTTGCAGAGCATGAGAAGAGTGCAATTGCACAGGCACTTACCGAGAATCAGCAGGCATACCGTGTTTCGGTATATATCCAGGAGTCCTGTATTTTAAAGGCAGCACGTGCGTTTCTTGTTTTTAAGGCTTTGGAGGAGCTTGGCACGGTAATTCATTCCGAACCGCAGGTACAGGAGATTGAAGACGAGCATTTCGACTTTGACTTTACGGTTGTTCTTCTTTCGAAAGAGACGGCCGAGGCAGTAAAGAAAAAGGTTGAAAACGTTTCCGAGATAAAGGTTGCCTGTGTTGCGCCGATTACGGCAGAAGAGGTAAGTGCTCCGAAGCAGGAAGAAAAAACGGAGGTAAAAGTGGAGCAGAAGGAAGAAGCACCGGCAGCAGCTGTTGCTGCCAAGGCCGCACCTGCACCTGCTGCACAGGCTAAGACAACGAGCAAGCCGGTAGTTAACCGTTCGGTGCGTGTAGATATTGACAAGCTGGATGATTTGATGAATCTTGTCAGCGAGCTGATTATTGCAAAGAACGGTCTTGTTTCCATCAACACCTCTGATGTCACCGGTCTTCGTGAGAGTGGCTTCAACGAGCAGATAGAGTACTTAGAGCGTATTACGACAAATCTTCACCAGTCGGTTATGAAGACCCGAATGGTGCCGATTGAGAGTGTAGTTAGCCGTTTCCCGCGTATGATTCGGGATATCAGTAAAAAGCTGGATAAAAAGATGGAGCTGTACATGTCGGGTGAGGAGACAGAGCTTGACCGTACGGTTATCGATGAAATCGGTGACCCGCTGATGCATATGCTTCGTAATGCTGCAGACCACGGTCTGGAAAGCAATGAGGAGCGTATCCGTGCAGGCAAGCCTGAGGTTGGTTCCATTTTCCTGAAGGCATATCAGGACGGTAATAACGTTG